>PLZL01000390.1 GCA_003152145.1 Limisphaerales bacterium | reverse complement strand
GGCTTCGCTCAACCTCAACGCGCAAACCAACGCCACCGTCCGCGTCATGGCGGCGAACCTGAACGGCAACACGCAAAGCTACCAGCCGTTTGCCATCCGCATCCTTCAGGGACTCAAGGCAGACATCGTCTGCATCCAGGAATTCAATTACAGCAACAACGCCGACTCCGATTTCCGTTTCATGGTGGACACGGCGTTCGGAACGAATTTCGTTTATTACCGCGAACCGTTCAACAGTGGCGGCGACATTCCCAACGGTATCATCAGCCGGTATCCGGTTTTGAATTCCGGTTCATGGAACGACACCGTGCAATCGCAGCCGAACCGCGGCTTCGCGTGGGCGCAGATTCATCTGCCGGGAACGAACGACCTCTACGTCGTCAGCGTGCATCTGCTCACGAGTTCGGCGGCAAATCGCGACGCCGAGGCGGCCAATTTGAAAACGCTGATCCAGTCCAATTTTCCATCGAACGCCTGGATTGTTGTCGCCGGAGATTTCAACACCGACAGCCGCGTCGAATCGCCCACGATGACGACCTTCGACAGCTATTTGAGCGACAGCCCAATTCCCGACGACGGCAGCGGCAACTCCAACACCAGCGGCACGCGGAGCAAGCCGCATGATTACGTCCTGCCGAGCTTTTCATTCACCAATCTGGAGACGGCCACGGTTTTTCCATCGCACTCGTTCGTCAACGGGCTGGTTTTTGATTCCACCGTTTACACACCGTTGAGCGATGTCGCGCCGGTTCAATTCGGCGACTCCACCAACGCACAGCACATGGCCGTGATGAAGGATTTTTCAATTCCAACCGGAGGAACAAATGCCCCGACGACCAATGCGCCATCCATCACAACACAACCGCAAAGCAAACTCGTTTCGCCGGGCAGCAACGTCACTTTTTCAGTCACCGCCGACGGAACCGCGCCACTCGCCTACCAATGGCTTTTTAACGGCACGAATATCATCAGCGGCGCGACCACCAATTCCTATACGGTCGCCGGCGCGCAATTTACGAACGCGGGGAATTATTCCGTCGTTGTTACCAATCTTTACGGCAGCGTCACGAGTTCGAATGCCGTCCTGACCGTCACCAATCTGCCGCCGGCCATCACGAAGCAGCCGCAACCCCAGACCGTTGTAATCGGACAAGACGCCACGTTTACCGTGACCGCCGCGGGCGCGGCGCCGTTGAGTTACCAGTGGCTTCTCGGCGGCACGAACATTTCCGACGCGAACACGAACGCTTACTCGCGCAACAATGTCCAAACAAATGACGCGGGTGATTATTCCGTGGTCATCACGAACGTTTCTGGCGCGGTTACCAGTTCAGTCGCAACGCTGACCGTTCTTATCACCAACCCCGTGATCATCGCACAGTGGAATTTCAACAGCGTCACACCGGACGGGAACACAACTACCGGCACAATCGTGCCGTCGGTCGGCAGTGGCACAGCTACCGCCATTGGTGGTGTCGCACCTTCGTTTGTGGGCGGCGATGCGACGCTTGATCCGGCTCCTGTCACCGACAACTCTGCATGGACCACCACCACTTATCCGGCATCAACTGCGAACAACAAAAGTGCAGGCGTCCAGTTCAGCGCCAGCACGGCGGGAAAACAAAACGTCGTCGTTTCCTGGAGCCAGCGCAGCAGCAACACCGGCGGCAAATATTTTCGCCTGCAATACTCCACCAACAACGGCACCGCCTTTTCGGATTTTCCGGTTTCAGTGACCGTTGCTACCAGCTTTACTGCTTTCACCAATGACCTGTCCACGCTGCCCGGCGTGAGCAATAACTCCAATTTTGTGTTCCGTATCGTCGGTGAATTTCAAAGCACCGCCACCGGTTCCGGCAGCGCGGCTTACGTCGCCGCCAACTCTCCCACCAGCACCTATGCCAGCACGGGCACGACTCGTTTCGACATGGTCACGGTTTCCCGCTCGGCAATTATAACAAACTCAACGCCGCCCGCCTTGAGTTCCGCCGTTTTCAACGGCAACCAGCAGTTCCAATTCACCGTCATTGGGCGAGCGAGCGCGATTTACATCGTGCAGTTCTCAACGAACCTCGCCACCGGCGTCTGGCTTCCGCTCCTGACCAACACCTCTCCGTTCATTTTCACGGACACCAACACCGCTGCGTCCGCGCAGGGATTTTACCGCGTTGTTTCATCGCCTTGATGTCTGTGGCTAGCACAGGCGTCTCGCCCGTCATTTTCGGCGTCCCGCCGAAAATCTTTGAAGAACACACTCCATACCCGTGACAATCACCTTACCACCTGGCTCAAAACTTCGCCCTTTTGCAATCGCGTTTTCAACCGCTGCCCGGCTTTAACTTGTGCCACGTCGCGCAAAACTTTCCCGCTTGCGGCGTCCATCGTGATGGAATAACCGCGCGACAAAACCTGCTCCGGCCCAAGCAAACGCAAACGTGATTCCACCGTGGACAGACTGTTTTTCAAATCCTTGAATCGGACGCGCCCTAGTTCGCGCAAACGATGCTGCGTCACTTTCAACAATTCGCGGCGCTGTTTCAATAACTGCTTTGGGCGGACCTGACGCAACCGTGCCGCGAGATTGTTGCAGGCCACAAGCCGGTCGCGGACACCCTGCCTCCCGCAGCGCAGCAAACTGGTTTGCAAATCGTCCAGCCGTTGCAACGATTCGTCCAGCCGCTTGCGCGGATGCGCTTGTGCCATCCGCCGCACGAGGCTTTCCACGAATTGCCGGCTCGCGAACACTCCTTCGGTGATGATTTCCGCCG
>PLZL01000109.1 GCA_003152145.1 Limisphaerales bacterium | reverse complement strand
TCCGTTTTTTCGTGGCAAGCCCACTTGGCGACATTCCCAATTAGCGGTTTCAATTCTGGATGTAGCAGCTTTCCGATTTTGTTTAACAAAACAGCACCGAGACACATACCAACTATCAGGAAGTAGATTTTCGTGGTGGACTCGTTTTCATCAGGATTGGCCATTGCTTCACGTTGTATTTCTGAAAGATGGACGATAGAAATTTGTTGAGGAACGCGTTTTGGAGCGGTGAAGCTGATAATTTTATTCCTAATATCGGGATGCCTAAATGCAAATTCTTCAACCGTGTGTGCAGCATCATTTCGCATATCTCGAAGCAGTTCAAAGTCGAGATAATCTTCCTTGGATATAAGACCGTAGCCAAATGCCAACTTAATTTTGGCTGAAAGCGTGGAAAGCGGTGCGTAACCGGCAAATAAATCTTTTATAAACTTTTTCTCTGGTGACGCCTTGGATTTAATATGCGTTTTATGGAGTTCTTCCAGAAGCTCATCAAGTCGCGATGTCGTGAGAAGAACGCATCCTCGGTCTGACTCGTTAATCAATAACTTAAAATAGTTTAAGTCGAGGTTTGTTATTTCGTTGAATGTCCGCTGTTTTTTCTGTCCCATAAATGACACCAGTATAATTAAATACATTTGAAGCCGCCAGCTTTCCCAGCACCGTAGGCGCGACATCTTTGTAGAAACCCAAACCAAAAATTCCCCAGCCCCGTCGGCACGGCATCTTCCGTCCTTTGCCAGAAGATTTCGCTCCGACGGAGCTTTGGCCGTTTTTGGTTTTCCAACTACAAAGATGCCAGCCTCACGGGCTTTCAGAGATCAAACCGTTGGTTTAATTTCCGGTTCGCCTCTCGCGCCGTGCCAGAAGCGCAGCACATAAATGGTTTCCTGGTCGGGAAATATTTCGCAGATAATCCGGTATGCGCCGTGAATAATTTCGCGGACGGCTGGCTCGCCAATCTCCGGCACAATGCGACCAAGTTCGGGAAAAGCGGCGATGGCAAGCGCGCGGTCAATCAATTCATTGCCAAAAGTGCGGGCGCGTCCGGGATTGTCTTTGGCGATGAAGGTGACGATTTCTTCCAAATCGTCCAGCGATTGCGGCGTGAGAATTACTTTGAAGCCCATGAGTCCACCAGCTTGCGGACGTCTTCCGCCGGAATTCCCTCGCGGCGGCGCGCCTGTTCGCGGGCGGTCTGGATGCCCGCGAGCAGTTCAATCTCCCGCGCGATTTCCGCCAGCGGCATTTCTTCCGGCAGCTTGCTGACAAACTCAATGACTGTTTCCCGGCTGCTCATATCGGAATTATCATGCGTTGCCAAAAAAATGCAAGTTGAACAATTTCCTTTGCGTCTCCGCATCTTTGCGTGAAATTCTCCGCGTGCAAAAGCTCGGCAAAAATCACGGCGGCTACCACGGCGAGACGATTGACATCCGCACCGTCCTGCGAGAGGTCGAAATCGCCGCGCTGACGCACGGCTGGCGTTCGGAAATTTTTCATGAAAATGCCGAGTTCAAATGGCTCGCGTTGCACCGTCTTCCGCCATCATCCATCATCCATCATCCATCAACGCGCATCTACATCAGCACTGGCATTCATGGCGACGAACCCGCCGGACCGCTCGCAGCCTTGAAATTGATTCAGGAAAACCTCTGGCCGGAAAATGCGGAGATTTTTCTGCTGCCGTGCCTGAATCCCGCCGGCTTCACTTTGAACCAACGCGGGAACGCCGAACGCATTGATTTGAACCGCGATTATCGCAATCCGAAAGCCGCCGAAGTCCGCGCGCACATCGCGTGGCTGGAACGGCAGCCGAAGTTTGATTTGTATCTCTGCCTGCACGAAGACTGGGAGTCGCACGGCTTCTATCTTTACGAACAAAACCCGGACAACCGCCCGTCGCCGGCGGAAAAGATCATTGATGCCGTTCAAAAGGTTTGCCCGGTTGACCCGTCCGAAATTATCGAGGACCGTCCCGCGAAGAATGGCATCATTCGTCCCAACATCCGGCCGCATGAGCGGTCTGACTGGCCGGAGGCGTTTTATCTCATCACCAGCAAATCGCGGCAGGGTTACACGCTGGAAGCGCCGTCGGATTTTCCCTTGTCGGTGCGCATGAACGCGCTGGTCGCGGGCGCGAACGCGACGCTGTCCGGAATGAGTTAGCGCTTGGCGGCTTCGCGTTTCCGGAGCCATTCCGCACCGAGATCGGAAAGCGTTTTCGTTTTCAACACCCGCTCGGCCATGGGAAAGACGATGCGCTCCTCCTTGTCGAAATGTTTGCGCGACGCGGCGATGGCGGCGAGCAGGATTTTCTTTGCGTCCTTGAGCGTCCGCGCCTTGTGGACTTTGGCGAGCGTTTCCTCGATCTGCCTGTGTTCCGCGTGGAAGGTTTCATTCTGGCCGATCTGCTCGAAGCAATGCTCCAGCGGCTCGATGAACAGGTCGTCCTCGGTTTGTGAGTGCGGCGCCATGACCTTGTCCACCAGCGACGCGAGCAATTTCACCTCACCCGGCGTTTTCAGCCGCGGCGCGGCGGCCTCGATGTGGTCAAACAAATTGTGGAACACCGCGTGTTCCGCCATCAGGACTTGTGTGATTTTCATGATGCAACAATGCTCCCCTGCAAATAACCCTTTGCCGCCATTTTCGCCAGCCGTTTCTTGGCATTTGTCAACCGCGCGTTCCAACCCTCGTCATCACGGCAGGCTGATGCGGTAGAACTGTGCCGGCACACCAGCCGGGATGGCGTTGGTGAACGCGCAGTTGCCCGACAGGTCGGAAAAGTTCGTCGCGATGGTCGTCCATTGTGACGGTGGCAGCGTAAGATCAGTCGAGGCGATGAGATAATTCGTCTGGTTCGCCCAGCCGCTGGCGGTGAAAATCAGATTCGTTCCGAGCCTGGCGATTGTCGGCGACGGCGCATTCGTCGGGCCGAATTCGAACGCGCCCAAATCCGGCGCAGCACCGTAGAACGCGAAGCCCAGGTTCGTGCCCACATCAATGCAATCACTCGTGTTGGTCAGCCGCGCGAAATTGATGTAAGGCAGGTTGCCATTGGTCTGGCGCGGAGCGGTCAACAGACTTTCGTCAAGCGTCACAAAATCATTTGACGCGATGGTCACGGGCAGCGTGAAAAAATTGTAGCTTGCGTCGCATTGCGCCACGTTGAGATTGTTGGTCTCTCTCGATGAGGCATTGTAACCGAGATTATTTTTCATCACATGATTGTAGCCGGGCACGTCGCCGGCGGAACTTGAGTTGTTCGTGCTGCAAAGCATGTTGTAATCAGTGGCGTTCCGATACGCCGTGTTGTTCAACCAGACCTGGCCGTCCAGATGATGGTTCGCATAAAAGCCACTCGCCCGATTCCTCACTGTCAGGCAAAACTCGACGACGTGGTGCGGGATGGGGGTCGGAAACGATCCGCCGGAAACACCGTAGCCGCCGGCCTTGACGCCGTTTCCGTCGCCGGTTGAACTCGTGAAATTCGTGAAGTAACCGTTGTAGAACGACCAGCAATGATCGAATGTCACCACGGCGAATGCGTTGATGCAATCGTAGCCATCGTCGCTGTTGAACCACGCGCGGCAGCCGCGGATGACATTTCCCCTGCCGCTCGTCGAACTCGGATGACACCCGAAGCCGTCAATGTTGCCCAGCGAATAACTGTCCAGACCACGGTTGTTCCACGCGTCACAATTCAAAACGAGATTGCTCTGGCCCGAAGTTAGATACCAGCCGATGCCCATGCCGTCGTGCATATGGAGTTGCTCGAACCGGTTCCGATTACCGCCCGTAATCCGAAAACACTCCGACTGCGAGTTGACGCCCGTGACGTTCACCGTCACGCCCACGACATCGAATCCCTTGAACACGCAATCACTTGCTGAACTCGTCACCAGAAACGCCGTCACTCGATTACCAATCGGTTGCACGGTGGAAAAATCAAACACCGGCCGCTCGCCGGGAAAGGCCAGGTAACTGATCCCGCTTTTCGTCATATTGTTGACGATGGCCCACGGGGCGTTTGTCGTGGTGAGATTCGAATTGTTCAGGAAATAAGTCCCGCCGCGCAGATAAACCGTGTCACCCGAAGACGCCGCCGTTTGCGCCCGCATGATGGTCGCGAACGGGCTGTTGCTCATCCCGAGGTTCGCATCAACTCCGTTTGTGGCGACGTAATACACTGAAGCAAACGCGGACGGCGCTTGCAGCTTGAGAAACAACGCCGTCACAATCAGGGCTTTGCAAAACTGGTTTGGCATGGGAACGATGGATTTCTTTGACTGCATTTGTTGTTGGCTGATACGAGCTTAGAATAACACGATTAAAATTTTCTACAACCGCCAACAGAATTTTCCCGGCCAATTCTGAAAAATCCCCTTGACTCTCCCCTTGCTGGAGGGCCTAAACCATGTGCAATATGAAAACCTCATACAATTGCCGTTTAAGGAATAAATCCTCTCTTCGCTACTAATGGGGAAAGGGTCAGGGTGAGGTGTCGAAATCATTTCAACCACGGATGAACATCGATGAACACGGATTATTCGAAACTGATCCAATCCAATTCAACGTTTTTGTTCCCATCCTGGCTAACAACAAGATCGTGGATGCCGGTTGGAACACTGGCCACCTTTGATTTAACGACTTTCCATTTTGAAGTTTTCCCGATTTTAACTTTGGCCAGCACGGGACCGTCCACCTTATCCAGGTGGATTTGCACCACACTTTTCGCCGGTGAAACGGCCATGACGGTCACCGATTTCAACTTGGTCTTCCCGAAATCAACCTTGTCAAACCGGACCCACGCATTCGTCCCATTAAGCGATATTTTCCATCCTTCAAACGTGTTGGTCGGATTAAGGAATGAGACCGACACACCTTCCTTGCTGATGGCGCTATACCGGTCAATTTGAATTTTGCTTTTCGCATCCGCAATCCCAACTCCTCGCAGGGTGGGAATGACTTTCTGGATGGTTCCGTCTTCGTTAAAATACAAATAATCCGCCCTGACTGATCGGTTTTTGTCAAAATCCGGGGACAAATCCTTGTCGTGATAAAACAAATACCACTGCCCTTTGTATTCAACAATTGACTGATGAACCGTCCAGCAACCACTGGCCGATTCATCCAGAATGACCCCCCTTTGTTTGAATGGCCCCATCGGATTGGCGCTGATCGAATATTCCAGCCTTTCAGTATTGGTCGCCGCATGCGGATAGGTTAAATAATAAATGCCGTTTCGCTCGAACGCGAAGGGGCCTTCGATGAGTCCTTTGGGTGGAAGATTCGTGATCACCTGCGGCTTGGAATCAAGCTCCAACATGTTGTCCTTCAGCTTGGCCACGGATATTCTGCTGCCCCCCGCCCAAAACAAATAGGCGCTTCCGTCCTTGTCAATGAACACGCAGGGATCTATTCCGCCCACGCCGGCGATTGGCTTTTCCTCCGGCTTGAAAGGGCCAGAGGGCTTGTCTGCCACGGCAGCCCCGATTCTGCCTCCCGTCGGAAAATAGAAATAATACTTTCCGTTCTTAAAAACGCAGTCCGGCGCCCACATGTTAAATGCGTAGCTATTAAGCCAGGGAACATTGGTCTGGTTGATGATGACTCCATAATCGCGCCAGTCTGTCAGATTTTCCGAGGAAAACACATGATAGTCTTCCATGATAAACCAGTTGGTCCGCCCCCGGCCCGGACTGTAAGGAATGTCGTGGGAGGGATAGAGATACATTTTGCCTTCAAACACCCGCGCGGTCGGGTCGGCGGTAAATTGATCCGTGATGAGAGGATTCGTGGCAAATGCATTGTTGGCAAAAAACAGTCCCCAAAGACTCAATGCCAGAAGATGAAGTTTGTGGTTCGTCATTTCGTTGGTTCCTTAAATGATTCCCAAAGGTTTGGTCTGGAAGCAAGCCTGTATGACTACTGCGACACTCCGCTGAATGGTTGAAAGAACAGGGCGCAACCGTCCTCGACCGCATTGAAGACCCGGACGAAGGCCACGGCTCACTGCAACGCAATCCACAGAACGCGCGGCGCGTGCTGGATTTATTTCTTGGTGAAGAACCTTAAGCCGACGCGCGAAATTTACGTCAAAGGCCCGGCACTACCTGATGGAAATTCAACTGCACATAACCGTTCTTCTTGAGCAACGGCGGCGGTGGAGTGATGTCGCCATTCAGGCGAGCGCCGAGTTGATTTCTTCGGGCCGCCAAAGTTGGCGGCCCTCCATTCCACCCGCGACGATAATCGTCTGGCCCGTGGTGTGGCGGGCGAGCCGATCCGAGGAAAGAAACACAACAAGGTTTGCAATGTCATCAGGCCGCGCGATTTGCGGCAGCGCCATGGTCGCTGCGATTTTTTTTACGACCGCTGTATCTCCGAGTTTGGACGCGTTGCGCGGAACAATCGTCCAACCGGGACATACGCAGTTCACCCGTCCGCCGCAATAATTTTTCGTGTGCGGCGCGATGCGAGCGATTTCATTTTTCAACGTGCGCGTCAGCCCGAATGCCATGGCCGCTTTGGCCGAAGCGTAATCGGCGTGGCCAGCCTCGCCGAACACCGCCGCCGTCGAGCCAATCAAAACAACGTTGCCGCGACGCTGCGTCGTCACGAGCCGGAAAAATTCCCGCGCCGTCAGAAACGTCGAAGTCAACACCGCGTCCAGCGTCGCCCGCCATTGCTTCAACGTCATTTTATGCAGCGGCACCTCGCGCGTTTCCCACCAACCGGCGTTGGCGACGAGCGTATCCACGCGACCAAATTTTTTTGAGGCCGCTGCGAACAACCGCCTCGTTTCGGTTTCCTTCGTCAAATCCGCGCGAACGAGCATCGTCTCCGCGCCGGAAAGTTCGGCTCGCAATCGTTCCGCGCTTGTCTGGCCCCGACAATAATGCAGCACGAGCCGCGCACCTTCATCGGCAAATCGCCTTGCAATCGCCGAGCCAATGCCGCCCGAAGCGCCAGTGACGATGATTACTTTTCCCTCAAGTTCTGTGTTCATTCGATTTATCTGTGACAAATTGCGCCGCAATTCAAGCCTGATCTTATCCTAACCCGAAGAACTATCTGACGGAGATTCAATTGCCGCTCAACAACTGACCGGGAAAACCCTTAACCGCGGCAGCGGAGAATTCAACCACGGATGGACACCGATGGACACGGCCGCGTTGGTCGAATTATCTAACGGAGCAATGCAGTCAGCGCATTCGTGTCAATGTGAAAAGACAATTTTCGCTTGCGCAAGTAGCTTTTGACTCACGTTCAAGTTATAGGCATTTTGTCTTGGAAGCCATTTTCTCAAAGCTAAGAATTGATCCCACGATATTTCAGCAATCTTTTCGAGCCGATAGTCAGTATCGAACTTAACAATGATGACGTAATCAAATTTGGGGTTAAATTGCGTTTGTGGTTCAGACGGAGCGGACAGGCCAAAGAATGATCCGGTGACTTGTCCGGAAGTCGCCTTGATGCTGTATCGTTTTCCGTTCTTCCCGATGGCGTCAAAATCGATCGTTCCAGGTGGTGCTGCGCTTAATGTTGGCAGTCCAGACGTAGAATTATAGTGGTTGATGACCATCCATTCCGCCAAATCACCGATCACGTTTTTGCCCTTAATGATCTTTCGCGATTTTAGTTCTTTCAGCAGATCGCCATAGCCCTCGATAAGCTCTTTTTCAGACAGTTGTTGAAAATTGATGCTCATACGCGTGAATGATTCTTACGCAGAATGCGCCTCCATCCCCGCGCAGGAGCAAACGGGATTGCGGTCACCGAAGACGTTGTCCACGCGGCTGACATGCGGCCAGAATTTGTATTCGTGCAAATCCTTCGCCGGAAAAGCCGCCTGCTCGCGAGAGTAAGGCCGATTCCAATTGTCGCTGGCAATCTGGTCGGCCGTGTGCGGGGCGTTCTTGAGCAGATTGTTTTTCGCGTCCGCCGTGCCGGTTTCCACGGCGGTCATTTCCGCGTGGATGGAAATCATCGCGTCGCAGAACCGATCCAGTTCGTATTTCGATTCGCTTTCGGTCGGTTCCACCATGAGTGTGCCGGCGACCGGAAACGAAAGCGTCGGCGCGTGAAAGCCGTAATCCATCAGCCGCTTCGCCACGTCCTCAGCGGTGACGCTGTGGAACGCGCGCAAATCCAGAATGCATTCGTGCGCGACGAGGCCGTTGCTGCGGTAAAGCGTCGGAAAATGCTCCTCCAGCCGCTTGGAGATGTAATTCGCGTTGAGGATGGCGAACTTCGTCGCCTCGGTCAGTCCGTCCGCGCCCATCATCGCGATATACATCCACGAGATGGTGAGAATGCTCGCGCTGCCCCACGGCGCGGCAGAAACCGCCCCAATGGGGCTTTCGCCGCCGAGGTTGATGACGTTGTGGCCGGGCAGAAACTCCACGAGATGTTCCGCCACGCCAATCGGTCCGACACCCGGTCCGCCGCCGCCGTGCGGAACGCAAAACGTTTTGTGCAGATTCAAATGGCAAACGTCCGCGCCGATGAAGCCGGGCGAAGTCAAACCGACTTGCGCGTTCATGTTCGCGCCGTCCA
>PLZL01000291.1 GCA_003152145.1 Limisphaerales bacterium | reverse complement strand
CCGCTTGGCACGGTGCCCTGCAGCAAATGCGGGCATCCGATCATGATGCCGATGATGTTGCGGCAATTCGAACTGCGGAGCGTCATCGGGTCGGGCGGCATGGGCACGGTGTATCGCGCCTGGGACACGACGTTGGAACGCATGGTGGCGGTGAAGTTGATGAAGAAGGAGTTACTCGAAGACACGAAAGCGCTGGAAGCTTTTTATCGCGAGGCCCGCGCATGCGCCCGGCTGAATCACACGAACATCGTCCATCTCTACACGTTCGACGAATGGGAGGGGCAACAGTATCTCGTCATGGAACTGGCCGACCGCGGCAGCCTCGACGCGCGCATCGAAAAATTGCGCCGGCTGCCCGAACTCGACGTGCTCGACATCGGCATCAAAATCGCCTCCGCCCTCGACATGGCGCTCAAATACGACCTGCTCCACCGCGACATCAAGCCGGGCAACATCCTATTCAACGCCGACCACGAACCAAAGCTCATTGACTTCGGCCTCGCGCGCAAAGCCGACATGGAACATGAGGTCGAGGATGTGACCTGGGGCACACCGTATTACGTCGCGCCGGAAAAAATCAAACGCGAGCCGGAAACCTTTTTGTCCGACATGTATAGCCTCGGCGCGACGTTGTATCACGCGATGACCGGCCACGTGCCGTTCGACGCGCCGACCATCGAGGAAGTCATTGTTGCCCAGGTCAACACGCCGCTGACGCCGCCAAACCTGGTTGTGCCGGAAATCTCGCAGCCGACGAGCGACGCGCTGGTGAAAGTGCTGGCCAAAAATCCGGGAGACCGCTTTCTGAGCTATGATGAATTCATCATGACCCTTGAGGCGGCGCGCAGCCTGCTGTTGCGGCAACAATCCCAGTTTCCGCAGACCCAGCAAAAATCAAAAGGCCTGACTAGCTGGTGGAAACGCCAATAAAAACGACCGGTGCCACCGCCAGCCGTTGATGACTGAAGAATTTGCGACCGGTCAATTGCCCGCCGATTCCTTCTTCTTGCCTTCGGTTGCTCCGCCAAAACGCACCGTAACCGCATCGAGTTTGCCATCCTCGTTTTTCTTGTAAGCGCCGCGCACCTGCTCGCCCGCCACGCCGTCGGCCAGCACCGCCGGCTTGCCGTCCTTGGTGATGATCGTTTCGGACGTCATGCTAAACGTGCGCTTTTCAACCGTCAGGGTCATCGCGTTCGTGTCCACCGCGGTCAAAGTGCCGTGGAACAGCAGCGTGGCAGGCGTGGCGCTGTGTTTCCTGGCCGGCGGAGTTTGCGCGGCGGCGACCGGCGCGTTGGTGGTGTCTTGCGCGCGAGACAACGCGGGCACGGCGAGGATGGCCGAGGCGCACAAGGTTAGCATTGAGAGTTTCGCAATGTGCTTTTTCATATCGGGTTGAGGGTTGGGGGTTGGTGGATTTGCTATGGAATAGACAATGAAAGCCGCAAGCTGGTTTCAACGGATTTTACCACGCGCCTTCAGTCAGCAATTGTGTGATGTTGCGCGCCAGGTCCTCCGCCAGCAGTGGCAACGACTGGCGCTCGGCGTCCGCCAAATCCGTCCCCACCTGGATGAGCGTGTAGCCGTTCACATCTTTGTCGAGCAACACCCTGCCCGTGCCGCGTTCGCGCGCCGTGACGTGTGCGATGAGTCCCACGCGGTAATTTTCCACCGTCGTGACATCCGTCCGCAAAAAGCTCACGCCCTTGCGGCTGTAAGCCATGATGACGCCGGTGACGACGACATCGCCGGGATTGCGGGTGGCGAGGCGATAGGTGCCGTCGGTCTGCAACCGTTCGCGCAACGCCTGCGTCACCGCGTCGCCCAACCGCGGTTGCAGGGTCTGGTTGTTGAAGGGAACGATCTCAATGGATTTTTCACCGGCGACCGCGCCGTTGACCGGCCCGAGGTGGTAGCCGGCGCAACCTGCGGACAAAATCACCGTCACGCAAATCGCAAAGGAACTCAGCAGGCGCATTTCAATTGGGGGGCGGGGTTGGGGCGTGCGGCTTGAGTTGTTCTTCGCGCTGGCGCGCCTTCGCGGCGAACGGCGAGTTGGGATCGAGCTGCAACACTTCGTTGTAATAAACCAGCGCGCCGTCCCGCCTTTGCTCCGCGTTCAAAACCTTGTTTTGTTCGTAAAACAGCGCAATTCTGAAATTGCCTTCCACCTGCTGCGTTTTGAGCACGACGATGGCCTTTTGCGCGTCCGGCACACGCTTGTCGTCGGGGAACAGCGTGATGAAATCCGTGTAAGCCGCGATGGCCTTCGCGGCCGTGCCTTGATCGTATTCGGCGGTGGATGCCTGCTTTTGATACGCGATGCCTTCGCGGTAAAGCGCATCAGACGCGATGGCCGGCTGGTTGTAATAACGGTCGGCGGCGATTTCGTAAGCCTTCACCGCATCAGGATAATTCTTCTGCTTCTCGCGCGCCGCGCCGATGCGCAATTGCGCGTGCGGCGCGACATCGCTGTAAGGGCCGTTGGTGACGATTTCGCTGAACAGCGTGGCCGTTTCATCCATCGAGCGGTAAAGCGGGATGGTGCCCCACAGTCTGAAAAATTCGCCGCCTAGAAAACGGTCGGCGATTTCGTATTGGCGCCACAGCACGTCCTCGTAACTTTCGCTGTGCGGATATTTTTGGATGATGGCCTGGTAGGCGTTGAACGCCGCTTCATCATTGCCCGACGTTTCAAGGCAGCGGCCGATGAGATATTCGGCGCGCGGCGCGTAATCGGACAACGGCCACACGCGCACGATGCGATGCGCCGCGTGGAGCGTCACGGAGTAATTTTTGTTGGTGAACGCCTGCTCCGCCACGTCCAGTTGATCCTTGGCGCGGGGGCGCTGCCAGTTGGCCTTCTCGCCATAAGGCTCGTAATACCAGCCCTCGCCCGGCGTGTGATACAACGGCGCGGGCGCTCGGAACGGCAGCAACATCGCGCCCGCGACCAGCAAAAGCAGAAAGACGAACCGGCGGTTCATACAGCGACAGTAACGGGGTGGAATCGGCAAGTCAAGGCGGGCAAGCGGAAATCAACCGCGATAAATAATCACCAGCCCGTAATCCGTCATCACCTTTTGAGTTTGCACGTCGAAGTGTTCGAAATTGATGTTGTGGATGCTAATGATGTTGTGCTCGCCGATGTCCTCCAGGACTTTTGTGACTATCTCGTCGAACTTGTCGTGGCCGGCATCAATGCACTTGTCGTGGCGCACGGTTCGCACACGGACTTGTTTGTCCGCGCCCTTGGCGACGGCTTCGAGCGGCACGGCCGCTTTTTTGATGAGGCTTTCGCTGGGCGTGGAATGCACCGGCACTTTGAGATGGAATTCCACCTTGGCGCCGGCGGAGGACGCCATGGCGCTGGGCGCGAGGCGCGGCGCGTGTGTGTCCGCCGGCTGATTTGCCGGCGCGGGCTTCGCGGGTTCCTGGGGAATGACGATGGTTTCACCGCACGTCGGACACGGAAGCTCCGAGCCGGCGCCCGCGCTGTCCACGGACAATTCCTGGCTGCAGTTGGGGCAGTTGAAGATGATTTCCATAGGCGCGATCTGGGTTGACTGTGCCTCCAGATTAACAGCGTGGCATTTTGAAACCAACAAAAAATCGCGTCACGAAAAAAGCAGCAGGCAGAACCCGTAATTTGAACACAATCATGCACACCGGAAGAAAGCGGCGGAGGGCCGCCGCAGATGTTCTCTGGTTTGCAAGTGGG
>PLZL01000110.1 GCA_003152145.1 Limisphaerales bacterium | reverse complement strand
GATTCGTCACGTTCCCGTTTTGGAATGGAGCTTCAGCTTACACTTGAAATGCCGAATTGCAAGGCGCGCTCGAAAATTTTATCTTGGTCGCGTGAAACATTCGGGAAAAGCCGCGCTGGCCGCGCTCAAACTCGTTGGCGTTGCCTTCGCGGCACTGCTGGCAGTGGTGGCCGTCGGTTTTCTCATTGGCGCCTTTGTAGTGCCCCGACTCGCCGGCGTCCCCCCCCCTGTCCTTGACGTCGCGTTTCTGGGCAAAATCATTGGCACCCTTGCGCTGAATTATCTGACGTGGGTTTTGATTTCGCTGTGGGCGCTTTTCGTCGGGTTCACCATTTATTTTTTCCGCGATCCCGACCCGATGGTGCCGACCGGCGCGAACCTCGTCGTCTCGCCCGGCCACGGCAAGGTGGATGTGATTGACACGGCCACCGAACCGGATTTCATTGGCTGTGAATGCCGGCGCGTCTCGATTTTTCTTTCCGTGTTCGACGTTCACGTGCAAAACGCGCCGGTGACGGGCCGCGTCGCGCTTTTCAAGCACACGCCCGGCCAGTATCTGAATGCGATGAAAACTGACAGCGCGAAATTCAATGAAAACGTGCTCATCGGCCTCGACTCCAGCGAGCCGCCGGGCGAGAAAATCGGCGTGCGGCTCATCGCCGGGCTCATCGCGCGCCGCATTGTGCCGTGGGTCGCCCAAAACGACGCCGTCCAGCGCGGCGACCGCATCAGCCTCATCCAATTCGGCTCGCGCGTGGACGTTTATCTGCCCCTGCGGGCAAAAATCCGGGTCAAGCTCGGCGACAAGGTAAAGGGCGGCGAAACGGTGATTGCTTCTTTCGACTAAAATGAACGAACCCATCGCCCCAACCCCGCCGCCTGACGACGAAGAGAGCCGGTTGAAAATTTATTTTCTGCCGAACCTGCTGACGGCGGGCAATCTATTCTGCGGCTTTGTGGCGCTGACGAAAATCGTCGAAGCCGACCCGAACAGTTTCGAGTATTTCGGCCAGATCAAACTCGCGCTTGCCTTCATTTTGCTTGCGTGCATTTTTGATTTGTTCGACGGTCGCGTCGCGCGGATGGGTGGCGTAGAAAGCCCGTTCGGGCGCGAATTCGATTCGCTCGCCGACTTGATTTCCTTTGGCGTCGCGCCCGCGTTTCTCGTCCAGCGCGTCGTGTTGCGGGACGCCTTCAGCGATTATCCCCAATTGAATCAAGTGAGCTGGTTCATTGCTTCGATTTATTTGTTGTGCGGCGCGTTCCGGCTGGCGCGGTTCAATTGCCTCGCGGCGATGCCCAGCAGCAGCGCGAACAAGGACTTTCTCGGCTTTCCGATTCCGTCGGCGGCTGGATTGGTTGCATCGCTGACGCTGCTCATCATTCATTTCAACGAAAAAGAAAAAAGCCTCGGCCACTGGAATTATTTGATCGCGCTGGTGCTTGTGTTTTTATCGGCAATGATGGTGAGCACCGTGCGCTATCCGAGTTTCAAATCACTCGGCCTGCGCTCGACGAGCACGTTTGCCAAAGCCATCGGCGCGGCGCTGTTTGTCGGCTGCATTTTGATTTTGCGCGAAAAAATTCTTTATTACATGTTGCCCGTGTTTTTCACCGCTTATCTGATTTACGGTTTTGTGCGTCCGAGCCTCTCGCGCGCATGGCGGCGTGAAATTGAGGAGGAAGAAGACGAACCCGAAAATTGATGTCTGACTGGCCTCCCATCCCGCTTGCCGCGCTCGCCGGTTTCATCACCGCGCTGCTGTTCTCCTCGATTCCCGTCGGGCCGATCAACCTCACCATCCTGAATGAGGGTTCGCAGCGGGGTTTCCGCTGGGCGATGTTCATTGGCCTCGGCGCGTCGGTGATGGAAGTCATTTATTGCTCGATCGCGTTCACGGGGTTTTCCTCTTTTTTTGGAATTCGCGTTGTCAAAGCCTCGATGGAAGTTTTCACGTTCGTTTTTCTTTTATTTCTAGGCTCAAAATTTTTGACGGCGCAAACCTTGAACGTGCCGACCAAACTCGGCGTTGCATCGGAAAAAATCGAGGCTCGGCTCGGCGAGAAACTGCATCCGCACTCCGCGTTCATGAGCGGCTTCGTTCGCGTGATGGGCAATCTCGGCGTGCTGCTGACATGGATTGTGCTGGCGGCCAATTTCATGGCGCATGACTGGGTCGCCAACGAGCTGGCTGCCAAGGTCGCGTGCGTCGGCGGCGTCGCGCTGGGCACGAACGTCTGGTTTTGCGGGTTGAGCTACGGCGTTTCGCGCGGTCGCGGACAATTCAGCGAACGAACGCTTCTGCGTTTCCAGCACATTTCCGGCATTTGCCTGGTAGCCGTCGGACTTTTTGATGGCGCGCACATTGTCTGGCAATTGGCGAGACATAAAATATAAAACAAAAACTTTGTACCTCCGTGTCTTTGTGGTTAATTCTCCCCCATTGCCGTAAAAATTTATGCTGAAAGCCGGAATCGTCGGGCTGCCCAACGTGGGCAAATCCACGTTGTTCAACGCCGTCACGCGCACCCACAAGGCCGTAGCGGCGAATTACCCCTTTTGCACCATCGAGCCGAACCTCGGTGTCGTCACCGTGCCCGACACGCGCCTCGAACCGCTCGCCAAGATTGCAAAAACTTCAACCCTCATCCCGGCAACGATTGAATTCGTGGACATCGCCGGCCTCGTAAAAGGCTCGTCGCACGGCGAAGGTCTGGGCAACAAGTTTCTTTCCCACATCCGCGAGGTGGACGCCATCGTGCATGTCGTGCGTTGCTTTGAAGACCCCGACATCATGCACGTCACGGGCGGCATTGATCCGGTGCGCGACATCGAAATCGTCACCACCGAGCTGGTGCTGGCCGACATCGAAACGGTCAAAAAACGGCGGGAAAAAATCGCCAAGGACGTGAAACGCGGGGACAAACACGCGCTGCTGGAAGAGCGCCTGCTGGAACAGATTGGCGCCCATCTGGACACGGGCAAACCGGCCACCACGCTGGCGCTCCCGCTGGCGCCGGATGAGAAAATCATCCAGCGCAGTTTCTTCCTGCTGACCGACAAGCCAACCGTCTTTGCCTGCAACGTCAAGGAATCCGACCTCGCCGCGGCGGACAAAAATCCATTTGTCCAAAAAGTGCGCGACTACGTCAAGACGCATCTCGCGTGCGAAGCCGTCATCGTCAGCGCGCAGATTGAAAGCGATCTGATTGACCTGCCGCCGGAAGAGGCTGCGGCGTATATGAAGGAACTCGGCGTGGCGGCATCCGGCCTCGGCCAGCTCATCCGCGCCNNTGGTGAAGTGCGGTTCGGTCGGCCACGCCCGCGAAACCGGCCACTACCGCATTGAGGGACGAGATTACATCGTGAAAGACGGCGACGTGCTGCTGTTCAAGTTCAACGTTTGATGCCGGCGAAACAACGCCCGCTGCGTCGATATGTCCGCCGCTGGAAGATCGAACGGCTTTTTGCCTGGCTGTTCAACTTCCGCAGGTTGGTTGTTCGCTACGAATATCACGCTGAAAACTTTCAAGGATTTCTCCACCTGGCTGCGGCTGTCATCCGGTTAAGGCACTTATGAGATGGCTGCTAGTGTTCCAGCCTCACACGATAGAAACCGCCGGTGTCGCTGAAATAATCATCCATTTCCAAAATGCCTTCCGACGCGGGCGAAATCCGGGTCTGGTTTGAAACCACAGTCCAGCCCAGGGCGAGATCGTCCGCCCGTTGCAAGGTGTAAAACTTCCCAGGCTCGCATGTTACAAAAATCTTTGTCGGCGACCCGGGGGTCAGACCGACGATGTGAAAGTATGAATTGGCGTTGGTGGGATTGGTGCCAGTGAGATACTCAAACAGGTTGGACGCGCCGTCGTGGTCGGGATCGGCATTGGGATCCGTGCCCGTAAGGACACCGAAGTATTTCAATTCCCACCAGTCAGGCAGGCCGTTGCCATCGGTGTCGCCGACGGTCCAATTGGGAATGCCAAGGGAAGCGTTCCGGTCGTAGCCATCAAAACTGCCGCCAAAAAAGCGTTTGGGCTTGGCTTGCTGCCAGACTGAAAAAAATCTTGAGCTGGCATAACCATCGTAGCCGTTTCCGGCAAAGCGTGCCTGCGCCGGGTTGGTCTGCAACCAGGACGAAAGCATTCTCGAACTGGCATAACCATCATAGCCGTTTCCGGCGAAGCGCGCCTGCGCCGGGTTGGTCTGCAACCGGGACGAAAGTATTTTCGAACTGGCATAACCATCATAGCCGCTTCCGGCAAAGCGCGCCTGCGCCGGGTTGGTCTGCGACCAGGACGAAAGCATTCTCGAACTGGCATAACCATCATAGCCGCTTCCGGCAAAGCGCCCCTGCGCCGGGAGAGTTGCCGGCTGATACGTGCGCCAACTGGAGGAACTGTATCCGTCGCCCGGACCGCCGGTGAAGCTGGCGAAGGAGGTGGCGAATACGGTGGTGCTGACCCACAGCGTGGGCGCGATGAGTAGAAATCTTCGCATGACGGATTTCAAGGAGCGGTTCTCACACCGCGCCCGCCTACTGGCCCACTGCGGGAAATAACGTAAGGATAATAGTTAAAATAATACAATGCCGTGCTGCGATCCGAGACTTGGGACGGCGACATGCCTGATGCATAAGATCCGCCGCGCAATCCCACCCCGTAATCGTAAGGGTGGTTCGGCCAGGTTGAGGCCGAGGTCCATTCATTGCCGTCACCAGGCTCGTTGATGAAAGCGCGACCGGTGGTGTCGCCGGCGGTCACCACCAATTCATACACGTTATCCGCGAGATTCCATGACCCCATAATAACCCGCGCCCGCGTCGCGCCGGGCTGACGTGGCCGTGGCAAAGATGCCCACGCGCACCGGGCCGGGAATTTGGCCGCCGACATTGACGTTGGCATTGGCGGGCTTGGCGGTCTCCGTGCCGCTGCCATCCAGGCCATTGAAGCCGGTCATGTAGGTCAAAAGCGTGTCGCCCCACGGATATTCATTGGGCACGGGATACAACGGGCCGCGGCAGGCCTTTTCAAATTCCAACTCATCCATCGGCCGAAGCGCCGCCCATTTCAAGTAGGTGATGAGGTCCGGCCAATCGATGTAATTGCAGGCACGGTCCGGCGCGTCGCAGGCATAGAGCAATGCGGTTTGCGAAATGGTATTGCGAGCTGAACCATAGGCGTTCAAAAAGCGGTTGGGGGCCATGCCGGGATCGAGAAAGTTCAGGAAGTCCGTATATTGCCCCTGCGAAATCTCGTATTTCATCATGTAAAACCCGTTGTAACCCTTGGGATAGGCGGCGGGAATCGGCCCTTGCTGGTCGCCCTGGCCGGAGTAATTAAGTCCGTTGGTGCCGACCGTTATGGCCGCCTCGCTGGTGATTTGATACGGCTGCGCGGGATTCGTGCCCGCGTAAAAAGCGTAGCTTTCCGTTCCGCCCGAGCCGACGTAAAACGCGCCTTGCGGAATATAAACCATCTCGATGGCATGCACGCTGATGTCCACCGCGTTGGTGCCGCCCAGCCCGGTGGCGGCATAATTCCACTTCAGCGACATCGCCGTGCAATTGAGCGTGCCGTTGCCGTCGGCGCTGCGATGAACAAACGCGCCCTCCGGCTGGCCGAGCATGTTCGTGCCCGGCTCGATTTGTGTTCCGCCCGTGACGACGTGGCCGGACGCGTTGAGAATGGCGTGCTGCCAGCGGCCGCCCGACGAGCGGAATTTGACGAACACCCACGCGGCGTCCCAGTTCGTCACATTGAGCGCGCCGCCGTTTTCCGTCCAGGAGTTGTGCCATGAGTTGTCCCAACTCAAATCGAAGCGGATATCCGCCACGCCGTTGGCGGCATTAAGCACGGTCACGTTCGTAACGACGATGTTGTTGGCCAGCGCTGAAACGGCCGCCAACCCAGCGAGGAATACAGCCAGTCTTTTCATAATTTTATTTTGATTGTTGAACCTGTTTTGTGGGAAAGTGACGGATTTTCATGTCGTTAAAAATTACTTCAGCCACAACCACAGCGAATGGCGGGCTGAGGCTTAATAAGAGCAAAGCATAAACCTGCAACGAATGCAATCAAAAACTTGCTGGTTGCGCCCGGACGTCCTGCAACTGCTGCACCCGCCGATGTGATACCGGCGAAACAACGCCCGCTGCGCGCCGGGAAGGATTCCCCGCACCTCGCACATCGGCGATTGTGGATGGCGGCTTCAACCTTTATGTCGGGAGCAGAACCCGAACCGTTCCCCCCTACTGAAAACAAATCGGGAAGTCCGGCGGCATTTGGCGGCTTGACGGGAGCGGGCTTTGGGCTATGTTGGTGGCGTGAACAGCACGCAAGCAACGCAACCAGCAGCCAGTTTTTCTTTTATTGGTTTTCGCCGGCGGGCGCGCGCTTGCGGCTGCGATAGAATCTCTTAACCAACAAACCAATCGCCGCAGGTCGCCAGAACGCCTGCGGCGTTTTTGTTCTGGCAGCCTTCGGCCAACCTGACAACCAACCATGATCATCGTGCTCAAACCCGGGATTTCGAGACAGGACGAGCAATCGATCCTCCGCGAGATCCGCAAACTCGGCTACACGCCGCACGTCATGCGCGGCGTGGCGCGCACCGTCATCGGCGCCATCGGCGNNCGAACTCACCCACGCCAACCTCGAAACGCTGCTGGCGCAATTCCCCCGGGCGGTCGAAAGCGTCATGCCCATCCAGAAGCGCTATAAGCTCGTCAGCCGCGAGGCGCATCCGGCCAATTCCACCATCCGCGTCCGCGACCACGTCATCGGCGGCAAAAAACTTCACGTCATGGCCGGCCCGTGTTCCGTCGAAAGCGAAGACCAGTTGCTGCGCACCGCCGAGGCGGTCAAAGCCGCCGGGGCGACCCTTCTGCGCGGCGGCGCGTTCAAGCCGCGCACCTCGCCGTATGAATTCCAGGGTTTGGGCGAGAAGGGATTGAAACTGCTCGCCAAAGCGCGGCGCGCCACCGGCCTGGCCGTCATCACCGAACTGCTTTCCGAAAACCACGCCGAGCTGGTGGCCGAATACGCGGACATCATCCAGATTGGCACGCGCAACGCGCAGAACTTCCAGTTGCTCATCGCCGCAGCCCGAACCGGCAAACCGATTCTGCTCAAGCGCGGGCTTTCGATGAAAATCGAGGAATGGCTGCTGGCGGGCGAATACGTGCTCGCCAATGAAAATCCCAATCTCCTGTTCTGCGAACGCGGCATCCGGACGTTCGAGACCTACACGCGCAATACGCTCGACCTCTCGACTATCCCCATCATCAAACGTGAATCGCACTGTCCGATCGTGATTGACCCGAGCCAGGGCGCCGGACGGGCCGACCTGGTGACGGCGATGTGCAAAGGCGCCGTGGCGATGGGCGCGGACGCGTTGTTGATCGAGGTGCATCCCAACCCGGCGGAAGCCTGGAGCGACGGCGCGCAACAATTGTCCCTCGACGGGTTCGCGAAACTGATGCAGGAATTAACACCGTTCATCGCCGCAACTGGCCGCGAATAAACCAGCTGTTCCGAAATTACGACGCGAAGAATTTCTGAATCTCCTTCACTACTTCCACAAACCGGTCCACTTCAGCCCTGGTGTTGTAAAAATAAAAACTCGCGCGGGCGGTGGATTCCACGCCGAGCCGGTGCATGAGCGGTTGCGTGCAGTGATGCCCGCCGCGCAAGGCCACACCCGCCTGGTCCGCCAGCGTCACCACGTCGTGCGCGTGAACGTCCTTCAGTAAAAAACTCACAAGGCCGGCGCGCCCGTTTTTCGGGCCGAAGAGCCGGATGTTTTTCAGCGCGGCCAGTTTTTCGCAGGCGTGGTTCGCCAGTTCCTGGTCGTGCTTCCAGATGTTTTCGCGGCCAATGGCATCGAGATAATCCATCGCCGCGTGCAGCCCAACCGGGCCGGAAATGTCGGGTGTGCCGGCCTCAAACCGATGCGGCGCTTTCTTGAATTCGGTCTTTTGGTATTCGACCGACAAAATCATTTCGCCGCCGCCCTGATACGGCGGCATGGCGTCGAGCAGTTCCTGCCGTCCCCACAAAACGCCGATGCCGGTCGGCCCGCAAATCTTGTGGCCGGAGAATGCAAAAAAATCGCAGCCGATGGCCTGCATGTCCACGGGCAGATGACCGGCGCTCTGCGCGCCGTCCACGAGCGTGGTGATGCCGAGCTTCCGCGCGCGGGCGCAAAGTTCGGCGACGGGATTCACCGTGCCCATCGAGTTCGAGATGTGAACCATCGAGAGCAGCTTCACCTGCTTCGTGAGCAACGAACCGAGCTTGGACAAATCGAGCAAACCTTCGTCGCCGGTGACGGGAATGTAGGCGATCTTCGCGCCGGTGCGCTGGGCGAGCAATTGCCACGGCACGAGATTGCTGTGGTGCTCCATTTCCGTGAGCAGAATCACGTCGCCGGATTTTAGATTTTTTAAGCCCCAAGTTGCAGCGACGAGGTTGATGCCTTCGGTTGTGCCGCGCGTGAAAACAATTTCGTCGGCGCTGCGGGCGTTGATGAATTTCGCGGCGCGGGCGCGGGCGGCTTCGTAGCCCGCCGTGGCGCGATTACTCAATTCATGGATGCCGCGATGGACGTTGGCATTGTCGTGTTCGTAATAATGGACCAGCGCGTCAATCACCGCGCGCGGTTTCTGCGACGTGGCGGCGTTGTCGAAATAAATCAGCGGCTTGCCGTGGACCTGCTGGTCGAGGATTGGAAAATCCCCTCGCAGTTTTGCCCAATCAAGTTTCTTCGCGTCACTCATTTAAAAAATTTAATCACGGATAAACACAGATGGACACAGATAAAAATTCATCCGTATTAATCCGTGTCCATCCGTGGTTGAAAATCACATCAGCCCCAGTTGCAGCTTCGCCGCCTCGGTCATCATGCTCTGGTTCCACGGCGGGTCCCAAACCAGTTCCACGTTCGCCTCGTCAATCGGTTCGAGCGAGAGCAGTTTATTTTGCACATCCTGCGCGAGCACCGGGCCCATGCCGCAGCCCGGCGCGGTCAAAGTCATTTTTACGTCGGCCTTGAAACTGTTTTCGCCGGCTGGCGTGAGATGACAATCGTAAACCAGGCCGAGGTCCACGACGTTGACGGGAATCTCCGGGTCGTAACACGTCTTGAGCGCCTCCCAGATTTGCTTTTCCAATTGCTCCTGCGTGACCGGCCCGGAAATGCCCGTTGCCGGCGCGGATTTGATTTCAAGTCCAAGCGCGTCGGCGTCCTTGCCGTCAATGCGGAACATATTGCCGTTGACGATGACGGTGAACGCGCCGCCAAGCGATTGAGTGACGTAAGCCTGCCCGCCTTTTTGCAACGTGACCTTCGTCCCGACGGGCACCACCGAGGCTTCCACGTCGCGCGTCAAAATTTTTGCTTCATTCGGATTCATAAAACGAAATTTAATTTAACTGCTTAACATCATCGCCGCAAACGCGGGTTAAATCAATCAGGTCTGTTCGTTTTCCGTGCTCACCGGCTTGACTTCGCCCTTCAACGCCGCCATGACGGCGTGCCACGACAAGATCGCGCACTTCACTCGCGCCGGATATTTGTGAACGCCCGCGAACACCGCCAGTTTGCCCACGTCGCCCTGCACGTTGCCGGTCATCACCATTTCGTGGACCTGGCCGAACATTTTTTCCACATCGGTTTTCGTTTTGCCTTTCGCAAATTCCGTGAGCAATGACGCCGACGCCTTTGATATGCAGCAGCCGGAGCCAACGAAACTGATATCCTTGATTTTGTCGCCGTCCAGCGAGAGAAACAGTTTCAACTGGTCGCCGCAGAGTGGATTGTGGCCTTGCGCCGAACAGGTCGCCGCCGGCATCTCGTGGAAATTGCGCGGCTTCTTGCAGTGGTCAAGGATGACCTGCTGATAAAGGTCGTTTAAGTCGTCGAACATGGCCAATAAATGGAATGACTAATTCCTGAATCCTAATGACCAAAGAATGACGAAACCCGAATGACAAATTTGAAACCGTTCGTCATTTCAACATTTGGGAATTCTTTAGTCATTCAACATTATGGTTTAGTCATTTCGCTTTAGCGAGATGCGGATTCGCTTCAAGCCGGCCCCACACCAGCTTGTCAATCACCTCGCGCGCCGGTTCACACTTGATGCGCTCGATGATTTCGCCGGCAAAGGCGTGAATCAACATCCGCCGCGCCGTGTCGGTGTCAAGGCCGCGCGAACGCAGGTAAAAAATGCTTTCCGCATTCAACTGGCCGATGGTCGCGCCGTGCGTGCATTTCACGTCGTCAGCGTAAATTTCCAATTGCGGCTTCGTGTCGGCGGTCGCATCGTCGGAGAGCAGAAGATTTTTGTTCGTCTGCTTGGCATCGGTTTTCTGCGCAATCGGATGAACGTAAATGCGCCCGTGAAACACGCCCTTCGATTTGTCGTCGAGTATGCCGTTGAAATACTCGTGGCTCGCGCAGTGCGGCTGCGCGTGCTCGACAATCATGTGGTGGTCGGCAAGCTGCTCGCCGCGCGTCAGGTAAAGCCCATTCAGAATACATTCGAGACCTTCACCCGCGAGCTTCGTGCGGATGTTGGTGCGCGAAAGTTTTGCGCCGAGCGCAAAGGAGTGAACGGTCACGTTGCTCGCACGGCCAAATTCGCCCGCAATCGTCGCGATGTGAAACGCATCCGCCGCTTCGTCCTGGAGTTTGACGTGTTCGACCGCGGCGTTGTCTCCCGCGAGAATTTCCGTCACGGCGTTCGTGAAATATGCGACGTTGCCGGTGTTGATGTAGCTTTCCACGACCGTCAATTTGCTGTTCGCCTCCGCAATGACAAGGTTGCGCGGCAGAATCGTTTCACCGTTTTGCTTCGCGGACGAAATGTAAATGAGTTGCACCAACTCGGCCATTTCGACGCCCGCGGGGACAAAAATAAACGCGCCGTCGGCAAAGAACGCCTGGTTCAGCGCGGCAAAGGTGTTGTTCGCCGTGTGCGCGTATTGGCCGAGATGCTTTTCGATGAACCCGGAATCTGTCGCCAGCGCCGTGGAAAGATTTTCAATCCGCGCGCCGCCGGCAACCGGCTTGATGCTGGAAAGTTTCGCCGAGAAAAATCCGTTCACGAACACGAGGCGATGTCCGGGCAGCCTGGCGAAAACAGATTCCTCGAGCGCTGCGGTTACCGCACCATTGACGGCGATTTCGCCCGCGAGGTAAAACGGCAGTTTCACAATTGGCGCGACGTTTGTGAAACGCCAATCTTCGTCTTGCAGTGTTGGAAAGCCCTGGTCGGCAAAGCTGGCGATGCCGGCCTTGCGCAGCGGCGCGAGCCATTTCGGCTGGCGCGATTCAGATTCAAACTTCTGAAATTTCCCAATCCACAGGCTCGCGGCCTGGCTGGAATTTGTTTGTGTCATCTTTGTCATTAGTTCCGCCTCTTAAAGCAGGCAGCCATCTTTTCATGCAATCGCCACTTGCGCAAGTCTGGAGGTTTGGAGTTCCGGCTTTGGCCGGTGCCGCCGCCCAAGGCGGAACTTCAAACACTGGCACAGAATCGCCGCTATGCTAACATCCTGTCGTGCTTACACAAGATGACATCAAGAATGCGCTGGCCTCCGTCAAATATCCCGGCTATTCGCGCGACATTGTTTCCTTCGGCCTGGTCAAGGAAATCTCCGCCGCCAACGGCGCGGTGAGCGTGGCGATGCAATTGACCTCGCCGAATTCAGAAGCGGCGCAGCAAATCAAAGCGGAAGCCGAGCGCATTTTAAAGGCTTTGCCGGGCGTGAATCACGTTCACGTCGAGGTGCGCCAGGCCACTGCCGGACAACCTGCGGGCGGAGCCAATCCATTTGCGAATCAGAAAGGCGTTCCCGGCGTGAGGCGCGTCATCGCCGTCGCCAGCGGCAAGGGCGGCGTCGGCAAATCCACGGTGTCCGCGAACCTCGCCTGCGCGCTGCAACAACTCGGCGCGCGCGTCGGTTTGCTGGATTGCGATATTTGCGGGCCAAGCATTCCGCTGATGATGGGCGTCCA
>PLZL01000039.1 GCA_003152145.1 Limisphaerales bacterium | reverse complement strand
CCCGATGTCTTCAACCTGGAAAACGCAGTTCAACCACGGACCTGCCGCGACGGGCGCGAGCACGGCGGGTGGACACAGATGGATCCAACGCGGCTGACGCCGCAACCCCGGCGGAGCCCGCGTTGTCCCGACGCGCAGCGGGTGGACGGCAACACAATCACACGAACCTCCCCGGCGCAGGGTGTTGGCGGCGCGCTGCTCGCCCCNNGCCTTGGCGCCATTGCCCGTCGCCTTCAGAATCAGGCCGTAGTAACCCGCAACGGAAGGGTCCTGAAGCTCCTGCGGCTTGAGCTGTTCGATCACCTTCAGCGCCTCGGCGTCTTTCTTCTGCATATGGAGGGAAAACGCGTATGTGGAAATGAAGGCCGCGTTGGTGGGGGCCTGCTGGTAAACTTCGCGCGCGAGTGTGTGTGGATTCAATTCCTGGGCGTCCAGCAGGAGGGCCGTCATGGCGAGGTTGTTCTTCATCGCGAGGTTGGACGGCGACCGCTTCAGTTCCTGGCTGTAAAGTATCATCATGGACCGCGTTGCGCCATTTGCGTATAACGCCTGGTTGAGTGCGACAAAGGCCCATTTCTCACCGGGATACTGATTGACGATGGTCCAGAGGAGGTCCTCCCCTTCGCTCTGCCAGTTCCATGCCGCCGCCAGGCGCAGGAGCATGATCAGGCTTTGCTTCTGGCCATTGGCGGCGTTCAAGGCCAGGTTCCATTCCCCTTTTGCCGCGTCGGTCAAGTCCTGCCCGCGCAGGGCGCGAGACAGGAGCGCGTGGCGGGTGAACTCCAACTCGGCCCAGTTCTGTTGTTTCAGCGAGTTTTGGAGTCCGCGCCAGTCACCCAGCGTGGTCTGGCATTGGGCGGTCAACAGCGCCACCGGCTGGTTGGTTTGGCAGCTCATGGGCAGGCTGCGCAGCCAAGCCAGTGTTTCTCCCGGGCCAATCCTGGTCATTTGCCACATGCTAAACTCATAAATCCTGGCCGTGTTGGTCCCGGCCTCCCGCTGAATGGCGGCCAGTGCCGGCTTGAATCCGGCGTTCTGGCTTCCTTTCAGCACATCCAGCCGCAAAAGCTGGTCGCTGAAAGCCGAATTGGTCTGCTGCACCAAATCGCTGGACAACTGCATCGCCGCATTCGTCTGCCGGAAACGCATGGAGTCCACCACCAGCTCGCGCAGGGCCTGGCAGCGCAAGACCGGGCTGGATAAAGAAATTTGCGTGAGCGCGGCACGCGCTTCAGTCAGGGCCGAAGCATTGGTGCCGTGCAGACGCACGACCGCCAGGTTCAATTGCGGAACCGGGTTGGCCGGCTCAAGCCGGGCGGCTTCCAGGAAGTCGGCTTCGGCCTGCGCAAGCTGGCCAACTGTCGAAGCCACCTCACCAGAAATGTTGTGGTAGGCGGCGGTTTTCCTGCCGGTCGCATCCACCCCCGCAAGGGCGTTGGTCGCCAACGCATAGTCACGAAACATCATGGCGCTCTGGGCCAGTGCCAGCCGGTCATCCAGCGAGCGCGGATTGAGTTCCACCACGCGGCTGCGCCAGACCAGGGCGCCGGGCGAGCGGCCAGCCTCGCTCAATTCGGCCATGAGGCGGCAGGCTTCCACGTTCCGGGGATTGGACTGAAGCACGCGCTGCAGGCACAGCAGCGCTTTTTTCACGTCGGGCTTGGCGAGGTAATGCTGCGC
Organism: Limisphaerales bacterium; assembly: GCA_003152145.1. Next base: position 3,286 of record PLZL01000039.1, on the reverse strand, counting down.
TTGTGTGATCAGGTGCGCTTGCCGGGCTGACAGATACGCCCGATACCCGACGTAACCGCCGCCGAGGGCAACGATGCCCAGGATTAACACGACCAACAGAGTTTTCCGCATATTTCTAGTTTTCATAAAATCAAATTTCCTCTAATCCAGAACCATGCCGTAGGACAGGCGTCGCGCCTGTCTCTAACTTCATTCAGCCGGGACAAATACACATATGCTCCAACGTGGTGGCAGCCATTAGACGGTTGAAGGATTTTTATATATGGAGACAGGCGCGACGCCTGTCCTACGCAGCTGGACATGCAATATGTAAAGTTCAACTGCATGGTTTCGGTTAAGCGTGTCTGAAATTCCAAAATCGCGCGCACATGGCAGCGGCAGGCAGGATGCCTGCCGCCACGTTTTTTCAGGCATAGGCTCACAGATTTTGGCGATACCAATCCAGGGCTTCGGACAGTCCCTGCTGAACAGTATGGGTGGGCTGGTAACCAAGCGAGCGTTCCGCTTTCGATATGTCCGCCTCGGAGTGCCGGACATCGCCGGGACGGAAATCGCCATGGACGGGGCTGGAATCCTTCAGATGGGAATAATCCGGCAGTAAATTCTCCCGCAGCAAACCAAAAAGTTGATTCAGGCTGGTCCGCGCGCAGACAGCGACGTTGTAGGTTTCATTGATCGCCTCAGGCTTTTGAACGGTTGCCGCCAGCAGGTTGGCCTGCACAACGTTGGCCACGTAGCAGAAATCACGGGTTGTTTCACCGTCGCCATGGATCTGAACCGGCTCGTTTTTCATCATGGCGGCGATCCACTTGGGAATGACGGCGGCATAAGGCCCGTTGGGATCCTGCCGCGGCCCAAAGACATTAAAGTAGCGCAGCCCCACGGTTTCCAGTCCATAGCACCGCGCAAACACGTCCGCGTAAAGTTCGTTGGCACGCTTGGTGACAGCATAGGGGGAAAGGCACCGCCCGATTTTATCCTCGACTTTGGGCAGTTCCGGATGATCACCGTAAACGGAGCTGCTGGAGGCATAAACCAGGCGCTTCACTCCGCTGTCGCGGGCCGCCACCAACATGTTCAAGAAACCGGTGACGTTGCTCGCATGGGAGTCAGCGGGGTTTGCGAGCGACCGCGGCACGGAGCCCAGGGCCGCCTGGTGCAGCACATAATTCACTCCCTGACATGCGCGCTGGCACGTGTCCAGGTCCCGTATATCACCATCCATTTGCCGGAAATTCTTCCATTGGCCGGGACCCACCAATTCCCGCACCTGCTCCAGATTATGGCGGGAACCCGTCGCGTAGTTATCCAATCCAATCACCCGCTGATTCAAACGCAGAAGCGCCTCCAGCAAGTTGGAGCCAATGAATCCAGCCTCCCCAGTCACCAGCCAAACCTTTGGCTCGGCCAGCATTTGTTGTTTCAAGTTTTCGTAAGCATTCATAAGAAGTTAGATTCCACGACCGCCCTCACTCCGGCCCTCTCCCCCGAGGAGAGGGAGAGTTGTTCGACGGCCCCTCTGAAAAACGTGCGACTGGATTTGCCGGACGAATATCCGCAGAACAAAAACTCGCCGATTGCGGTTCCTTCTCCCCGGGGGAGAAGGTCAGGATGAGGGCGGGCGTCAAAACAAACTTTTCAGTCTTCCCGGCATCCCCTAAATTCCCGTCATGGCCGACATCGCCCGCGCCCGCCAGCTTCGCAAAACGGAAACTTGGGCGGAAAAACTCATGTGGCGCTGGCTGCGCGACCGGCGGTTCAGCGGCTACAAATTCCGTCGCCAGCATCCCATTGGCATTTACCATCTGGATTTCTTTTGCGAGGAGGCGGAATTAAATGTGGAACTGGACGGCAGCCAGCATGGTTTTCCCGACCAGCGCAAACATGATTTAGAGCGGGAAGAATTCCTGCAATCGCGCGGCATCAAGACACTGCGATTTTGGAATTCGCATCTGCGGCGGAACGCACAAAGCATCCGCGACACGATTTTCATTGAGTTACAGGCACGCGCGCCGCGCCCGTTGCCGGAATATACGAAGCCGATGATCCCAACGGGGAAAAGTTAGATTCCACGACCGCCCTCACCCCGGCCCTCTCCTCCATGCGATGGAGGAGAGGGAGCGGTTGCGGCGCAAGCCGCGTTAGGTTCATCCATGGTTGAACTGAGTTTTCCCGGCTCAGGCCAGCGGCACCTCGTTTGACTTGCTTGATACCGGCTCTAAACCGAATCCATGTAAACGAACGTGGTGGCTCGGCGGCGGCTCACCGCGTAGGACAGGCGTCGCGCCTGTCTCCATCTCCAAAAACTTCAGCCACTATTTGGTGGCCCGCATTCGCCTCGCCCAATAGCACCCGAGGCGGGGCATCCAAAGTTAGAGACAGGCGCGACGCCTGTCCTGCTACATTAATCGGCTAAAGCCGGCCGGCGGTTCATATTCTCGGGCGTAGCATCAGCCTTGCCATGATGGTCTTCAGGTTTGGTAATTGATGGGTCCATCCGGTTATCCGGCACCGGACTGGGTTTATAATCCGGCACCGCCTTTTTCAACATCGCTTTGAGCTCGTTCGGCTCGAGCAGATGAAGGTTGTCTCGCAGGTTTTGCAGTGTCTGGCGGAACTGGGCCAAATCCGCGGGCTGTGAGAGGAAACGGAAAATTTTAGGATGGGTGGTTGGAGCGAAATTTTCCCCTTTGCGGGTGACTTCTTCAAACAGTTTCTCGCCTGGACGAACGCCCGTGAATTCGATCTGGATGTCCTCATCCGGTTTAAGCCCGCTCAATTCGATCATTTGTCGCGCCAGATCCACGATCTTGACGGGATTGCCCATGTCCAGAACGAAGATCTCCCCGCCCATTCCTTGAGCCGCGCTCTGCAGCACCAGCATGGAAGCTTCCGGGATGGTCATGAAATAGCGGGTCATGTCCGGATGGGTCACTTTTACCGGGCCACCCTCGGCAATTTGCCGGTGAAACACCGGGATGACGCTGCCGGAGGAGCCCAGGACGTTGCCAAAGCGAACGGCCATGAACTTTGTTTGGTTGGGGTGCGCCGCATGGAGTGCCTGCACATATATCTCCGCCAGTCTTTTGGTGGCGCCCATGACACTGCTCGGATTGATGGCCTTGTCCGTGGAAATCAGGATGAACCGATCCACGCCGAACTCCAGCGCCAGGTCGGCGAGTTGGGCCGTGCCCAGGCTGTTGTTCTGAATCGCCTCGCCCGGCTGATGCTCCATCATCGGCACATGCTTGTGGGCCGCGGCATGAAAAACCACTTCCGGACGGAA
>PLZL01000236.1:2005-5693 GCA_003152145.1 Limisphaerales bacterium | reverse complement strand
GTCCTGATGACGGAGCTGAGCTATCTGCTGGTGGAACGCGTGCTGCACAATTCGGTGAACGTGATGACGCGCCAGCGCGACGAGCTGGGCATCAAGGAATATCCGCTCTACACCCACGATGAGCTGGATGAGATGGCCCCGCACTTCCAGGGTTTCAAATACAACCGCGAGGTGGAATGGCAGGCGTATCACAAGGCGCGGGCGGGGCTGCCGTCGCCGACGCTGGAATTTTTTGACGCGGGCCACACGCTCGGTTCGGCGGGCATTTTGCTGCGCGGGAAAAAAGAGACTTTGTTCTACACCGGCGACGTGTGTTTCCACGACCAGACGATCTTGAAAAGCGCGCGGTTCGAGGACGTGAAGGCGGACGTGATGATCATGGAGACGACGCGCGGCAACCGCGAGGTGTCGCCCGGTTTCACGCGCGAAAAGGAAATCGAGCGGCTGGTGGCGGCGATTCACGCGGCGGAAAAAAAGAAGGGCGCGATCATGATCCCGTCGTTCGCGCTGGGGCGGACGCAGGAAATGCTGGCGCTGCTGGCGCTGCTGATGCGCGAGGGGAAACTGAAGGCGCAGCCGATTTTCATCGGCGGGCTGGGCCGCGTGTTCACGGAGATTTACGACCTGGAGGCGCACCGGACGCACCGGCAGCACACGAACCTGCAACTGCACGAGGCGTTGCAACTCATCGTTCTGGAAAAGGGCCGGGCGGAGAAAATGAAATTGAGCGGCGGGAAAATCTTTGTCATCACCGCCGGCATGATGAGCGAGAACACGGCGGCGCACGATCTGGCGGCGCGAATGATTGGCGACGAGCGGCAGAGCATCTTCTTCGTCGGTTACGCCGACCCGGATTCACCGGCGGGACACTTGAAGGCGGCAAAGCGCGGCGAGACTTTTGTGTTCAGCCCGAGCGCCGGGCGCGTGACAAAAAACTGCGACATGCAGGATTTCGATTTGACGGCGCACGCGAACCGCGGGGACTTGCTGGAGTTTGTCGGGCAGGTTTCGCCGCGCGCGGTGCTGCTCGGCCACGGCGATGAAAATGCGCGCGCGTGGTTTGAGGAGCAAATCCGTTCGCGCTGGCCGAAAATCAAAGTCATCCAGCCGCAGCCCGGCAAAATGGTTTCGGCGTGACGGGTGACGAATGCGCCCGTCGTTGTCGGGCGCTGGCCGCCAGCCGCTGGTCACTTTTAGTTCAATTGCCGTTGACGATGTTGGCGAGGTTGAAAATGGGCAGGAACATGCAGATGACCATGCCCCCGATGATGACGCCGAGGACGACAATCAGCATCGGCTCGATGAGCGACATCAAGCCGGACAGGGTGTTTTCAATTTCTTCGTCGAGGAAGTCCGAGACACGTTCGAGCATGGTGTCAATGTTGCCGGTCTGTTCGCCGGCGGTCATCATGCGGATGATCATGCTGGGGAAGACGGAGTGTTTGGCCAGCGCCTGGGAAATGCCTTCGCCGCGCTCGATGTCGCTGGCGGCGGTCTTGACGGCCTTTTCCAAAACCGTATTGCCGACGGTTTGGGAAACAATCTGCAGCACGTCCAGAATCGGCACGCCGCTGCGGACGAGCGACGCCAGCGTGCGGGTGAAACGGGCGAGGCAGATCTTGTGCGCGATGGGGCCGAAGATGGGCAGCTTGATGCGTCTCGCGTCCCAGAACTCCCGGCCTTTCTTGGTTTTGATGTAATGCAGCCAGGCGTAGACCGCCAAGGCGACGGCAGGGATGACCAACAGCAGCCAGTGTCTCAAGATGTCGCTGATATCCATCAAAAACTGCGTCGGGCCCGGCAGTTTTGCGCCGAAGCCGGTATAAATGTCCTTGAAGACCGGAATCACCTTCACCAGCAGGAAGACCGTGATGCAAATCGCCACGGTGGTCACCGCCGTCGGATACATCATGGCCGTCTTGACTTTTTTGCGGAGGCGGTTGGTGGTTTCCAGGTAGGTGGCCAGCCGCGCCATGATTTCCGCCAGCAAACCGCCCCTCTCGCCCGCCGCCACCATGGCGACGTAAAGCCGGTTGAACGCCTTCGGATGTTTCTGCAAGGCCTCGGAAAAACTCTCGCCGCTCTCCACGCGCGTGCAGACGTCCTTGATCACGTCGCGCATGACCTTGTTCGGCGACTGGTCCGCGAGCGCCTGGAGCGATTGCACGATGGCGATGCCCGCGTCAATCATCGTCGCCAGTTGCCGCGTGAACACCACCAGATCGGCCAAGGAGACCTTGCCGCCCTTGGTCTTGCCCTTCCGGCCGACTCTTTCCTGGATGGACAACACCAGCATGTTGCGGTTGAGCAGCGCGGCGATGGCGGCCTGTTCGCTCGCGGCGTCCACCATGTTGCGGATTTCGCGACCGGTGGCAGTCTCTCTTGCCGAATATGTAAACGTTGGCATATGTTGACTCTGCACTCGCAAGATTCATGCCTCGCCAAAACAGCATCAATTGCGGCTGCAATCACCCATCCCAACTGTCCTGAATATGGGCAAAAACAAACCAGAATTGTAAGATGTTCATCTTCAGTGAATTGCGCTGTCTATATTTGATAAAAAAAAAGTTGCCAAATGTCCCGGATTTTCCTATTTTCATTGTCAATTGCACCGCATGGTGCCGGGGCAGACATGGATTTGCCTTGAGGCGCCTCAAGCGCGAAACAAGAGAAACATTAACAAACAATAAACAAAACAACATCGGAGGAACCAGATGAAGTTTAATAAATGGACAGTGGGTCTGGCGGCGATCGGAGTGGTCAGTCTTGCTTCGGCGGCGCGCGCAGACGAAAAAATGAGCCAGGTGCAGACCGCGCTCTCAAACACAACCTTGAGCGGCTATGTTGACGTGGCAGCCGTGTTTAACCCGGGCGGCTTTAGTGCTATTAATCCTATTACAGGCTTGCCTACTGGTGCTGGTTATTATGCCAACGCCCATGCGAACGGTCTTAAAGTGAACCTCGTTGACTTGACGCTTGACAAGCCGCTGGACGAAAGCCCGTGGGCTTCCGGCTATCATATTGATCTGAACATCGGGCCAGACGCTACAACGGCGGGTGGCGCTATTCGCCAGGCTTACATCGCCTTGCGCACGCCGGTGGCCGAAAGCGGGATTGACTGGAAGGTTGGTATTTTCGACAGCCCCCTCGGTTATGAATCCAGCAGCGACCCGCTCAACCCGAACTACACCCGTTCCTACGGCTACACCATTGAACCGACGACCCTCACGGGTATTTTGGGCACATTCAAAGCGAATGATATGTTTTCGATATCAGCAGGTGTGGCCGACACTGTCTATAGTTTCGGCTACCTTGGTGCCAACGGCACAGCGTATAACCCGTCGGTGTTGGGTGCTATCACACTGACTGCGCCGGACAGTGCGGGTTTTGCTAAAGGGGCCACATTCTCTGTCGGTGCTATAAACAGCCCCAATAACTTTGGCGGCGGCGCCACCAGCTTGTATGCGGGCGTCACGGTGCCAACGCCTGCGACAGCGCTAAAGATCGGCGCGTCATTTGACTGGCTCGAGCAGCACAATTCTAGCCTCGCTGGCAATGCCGCCAACGACAGCATTTGGGATGCTGCCCTTTACGGCAACTTTCAAGCCAACGACAAACTGTCATTCAACCTGCGTGGTGAATATCTGAACCAATCGGGTGTTGGCGCCTTTTCAACATTCTTCCTCCC
>PLZL01000236.1:0-1928 GCA_003152145.1 Limisphaerales bacterium | reverse complement strand
CCCCTCTCGTAGAAATAACATATCATCATATCCAGATACGTTGATTTTTAATTTGCATTGCGTCGGGCTTTCCGGCAGTTTTGCGCCGGTTGACTTGAATCCAAGCTGATGCAATTCATACGCGACATTTACGCGGCGAAACGGACCACGCGGCGGCCGGTCGTCTCCTTTGAATTTTTCCCGCCGAAAACCGGCGAGGGCGACCGCAACCTTTTGGAAAGGCAAATCCCCGCGCTGCTGGAGGCCCGGCCGGATTTCTGCTCCGTCACCTACGGAGCGGGCGGCGCCACGCGCGACAAGACGCTGAAAATCGTGGATTGCATCCAGCGGCAGCACGGGCTGACCGCGCTGGCGCATCTCACCTGCGTCAACCACACGCGCGACGAGGTGCGCGTCCTGCTCGAAAAAATCCGCGCGCTCGGCTGCAAAAACATACTGGCCCTGCGCGGCGACCCGCCCGGCGGCGGCGAATTCCAGCCAACGCCCGGCGGTTTTGAATTCGCCTCACAACTTGTGAAATTCATCCGCGAGTCGGGCGATTTTTCCGTGGGCGTCGCCGGTTTTCCCGAAGGCCATGTCGCCTGCAAGGAAGGCAAACAGGCCGACTGGCGGCACTTGAAGGAAAAGGTGGACGCGGGCGCGGACTTCGTGCTCACGCAACTGTTTTTCGACAATGCGGACTACTTCGAGTTCCGGGATTGCGTGGCCCGCAAGTTGGGCGTGCGGGTGCCGCTGGTGCCCGGCGTCGTCCCGATTTTGAGCGCGACGCAAATCACCAGATTCACGCAGCTTTGCGGCGCGAAAATCCCGCCGCTGCTGAGCGCCCGGCTGGATGAATTGGGAACCAACGATGAGGCCTCCGCCGAGTTCGGCATCGAATACGCCACGCGGCAGTGCGAAGAACTTCTGCGCGCCGGCGTGCCGGGGTTGCACTTCTATACGCTCAACAAATCGCGCTCCACCGTGCAGGTCTTGAAAAATCTGGGACTGGCCTGAGATTCGCTGGATAGCCGTTCCAGCTGCCTCCGACTCGTTTCAAAATGGCGCAATGCTCAAAGTATAAGGGCCACCAGAATAGCTATAATCGTCCACTTCAATCTGATAATTCTGTCCGGCTAACGGACCGATGGTGCAGCTGGTGGTGTAACCGCCGCCGACTTGGTTCGCTATCCCTGATAAGCTGGAAAGCTGCGTGCCGGTATAAATAGCCAGGATCGGATTATACATGGTTGTGGCGGAAACGGAGACGATATACACACCGGATGCCGGTGCCGTCCAAGTGAACCAAACCGACTTGTAACCGTAACCCGAAAAACGGTCATTTGGCTCTCCACTTTCCAATGAGGCCCCGGCATTGTTGCCGTTGGTGGACACGTTTGAACCTGATAGAGCGATTCGATTGGCAAAATTGTCGTTGGGAGGCGGTGAGGACAGATAGATTTCCAATCCAGACACAAGACCGTTGCCATAATACCAGTTGTCCATTGTGGTGTAACCCGTCGCGCTGGTCTCCAGTTGGTCACCACCCCAGGACGCTGGCAGAGTTGTTACCAAGTAAAACTGTCCATTGGAATCTGTAAAAGTTGCTGTTCCGTCATACACGCTTTTAACCTGGGCATGAGCAACTGGCAAACCGGTGTTCTGATCCAGCACGACACCGGAGAATGCCATGAATCCGGTGTCGTCACGCAGCCGGTAAAAGCGTCTGGACAAGGTCTGTGAATCAATAATTGTGCTGACTGAGTTCATGGCGGTGAAACTCGCCACAACCTGCCAAACTACAAGATTTGTGGATGCTTCTAGCGCATAATTGTGTCCGCGCAAGGTCGTAAATGTCAGGTTAAGCGAGTTGCTGGCTGACAACTCCGGCGCGCTTCCGACTGGTAACATCGTGAAACTGTCTCCCAAGTAACTTTCCGTCTCCTCCT
>PLZL01000075.1 GCA_003152145.1 Limisphaerales bacterium | reverse complement strand
GGCGGCATCGGCGCGGCCAACTCCGGTTTCTGGGGCATGTCGCTGCAAACCGGCGCGACTTACAATTTGAATTTTTACGCGGCCGGTTCAAACAGCTTTGCCGGACCGGTCATCGTGCAATTGCAGAATGCCAGCGGCAGCACGGTTTACGCGCAGGCCTCGTTTGGCGGGCTGACCGCCAACTGGCAGCATTTCGCCGCGTCCCTCGTTTCCAGCGGCTCGGACACGAACGCGCGGATCGTCTTGAGCATCACCAACGCGGGCGCGGTCTGGCTGGACGAAGTTTCAGTGTTTCCGCAGGCGACCTTTTATAGCCGGACGAACGGCCTGCGCGCGGATCTGGGGAACATGCTGGCGGCATTGCATCCATGCCGGTCATTCTCGGCGATCTGCCATTCACAACAACCAGATCCATGTTTCCATCCCCTTTGAGCCGAAAGTCAAAAGCAGAAAGCGGAAATGGGAATCAGAGTCAGAGGGTGGAACCGATGCGCTGCCGTCTTTTCCAAAACTGTCCCTGCAATTTCGCGACAACTAGATGATTTTCATCGTAAATTAGCTGGGGTCGTAGCTCGGTTGGCAGAGCGTCTCGTTCGCAAAGAGATTTAGCTTCCTGGACCCAATTGCACCCACTTGGACTCATGTGGACAAACCGTGACTTCACGAGCACTTCTTGCGCTTTCAGGATGGACCCACTTGGACTCATTAGCCCCCAATTTCTCCCGCCATTGTAGAAGCGCTTGTAGAAGCTAAAAAATGTTTTCCGGGCAGGAACCCGACCGTCTCGAGCGGGAAAAGCGCGACGTGCTGGTCAGATTCGGAGGCATTCAGGGCGCCAGACCCTCGATCACGACTTTCCCAGGAGATGCGTTACTCTTCCCGCAGGCATAATAGTAAGTCACGCTGAAGTATAATATAAGCAGCATATAAAACTTGACAGTTTTTGATGTTTATGCCCTAATCGTTATTGTGGGGGAAAAAGGCGGCGAGCGTTTGTTCAAGCTTGCTTCCTTTCATGGGCATTCTCTCCCGTGGTATGGTTGACGTGACGCGCATGTTGCAGGCAATCGAGCGCGGCGAAGCGCATAACAGCGCGGAACTGCTGCCTTTGGTCTATGACGAATTGCGCCGCCTGGCCGCGCACAAGCTCTCCCAGGAACGCCCCGGCCAAACCCTCCAGGCCACCTCGCTGGTTCACGAAGCCTGGCTGCGGATCGAGGGCCCGCACGACCGGCAGTGGGATGACAAGACTCACTTCTTCGCCGCGGCAGCCGAAGCGATGAGGCGGATCCTGGTTGAGAACGCACGCCGCAAGCAGCGGCTCAAGCACGGCGGCGGGTGCCAACGGGTCGAGGTGGACGCGGTGGAATTGGCCTGCCCGTTGCCCGACGACGATTTGCTGGCTCTCGATGAAGCGCTGACCCAACTGGCAGAGGCGGACTCTGTCGCGGCGGAACTCGTCAATCTGCGCTTTTTCACCGGCCTGACGCAGGCGGAAGCCGCCGCGCAACTGGGCATCTCCCGCAGCACCGCCGACCGGACCTGGGTTCTCGCCCGCGCCTGGCTTTTCCGTCGCGTTCGCCTGCCGGACGAGCCGGGCAAATAAAATCACCAAGCGCCAGCCGATTTCTTGAAGCAAACCGGCCGGCCACGGCGCATATATGGGTGAAGCGATTGCTGATCGGAATCAACTTTATGAGCGCAGACTGGGAACGAATCAAACAGGTTCTGGCCGAGGCGGCGGCCCGGAACTCACCAGCAGAACGGGCGGCTTATCTGGACGGCGCCTGTCGCGGTGACGACCGGTTGCGCGCGGAAGTCGAGAAACTCCTGCTGGCCCACGATCAGGCCGGCGCGTTTCTTGAAGAGCCGGTGGCTCCACCACAGCATTCCTCCATCGTCCTTCCCGCAGCAGTCACCGAAAAGCCCGGCGACAGGATCGGCCACTACAAATTGCTCCAGCAAATCGGCGAAGGCGGCTGCGGGGTGGTCTATATGGCCGAGCAGGAGGAACCGATCCGCCGTCGGGTTGCACTGAAGGTCATCAAGCTCGGGATGGACACCAAAGCGGTCATCGCCCGGTTCGAAGNNCATCCCAACATCGCCAAGGTGCTCGATGCCGGCGCGACCGACACCGGCCGGCCCTACTTCGTCATGGAACTGGTGCGGGGGATCAAGATCACCGACTACTGCGACCAGAACAACCTCTCGACCGAGCAACGGTTGGACCTGTTTGTGCAGATCTGCCATGCCATCCAACACGCACACCAGAAGGGGGTCATTCATCGAGACATCAAGCCTTCGAACATCCTAGTCATGCTGGCGGATGACGTGCCGATGCCCAAGGTGATCGATTTCGGGATTGCCAAGGCGATCGGCGAACGGCTCACCGACAAGACGGTCTTTACCCGGTTCGAGCAGTTCATTGGCACCCCGGCCTATACGAGTCCGGAGCAGGCGGGCCTGAGCGGACTGGACGTGGACACGCGCAGCGACATCTACAGCCTGGGCGTGCTGCTCTACGAACTGCTGACGGGCCAAACGCCTTTCGATCCCAAAGCGCTTGCGCAGGCCGGGTTGGAGGAAATCATCCGCTGCATCCGGGAGGCCGAGCCGCCCAAACCTTCGACACGGCTGACGCTGCTGGAACCGAAGGAGCAGACGACCACCGCCCAGCGGCGCGCCACCGAACCGCCGAAGCTGATCCGGTCGTTGCGAGGCGACTTGGATTGGATTGTGATGAAGTGCCTGGAGAAAAACCGGACGCGACGTTACGCCACAGCCAATGAGCTGGCGCGGGACATCGAAAGCCATTTGAAGCATGAGCCGGTGAGCGCGGCGGCACCGACGTTCGGCTATCGGGCAGCGAAATACATTCGCCGTCATCGCCGGTTGCTCGCGACGGCGGGGGCGTTTGCGGTGCTGCTATTGTTGGGGACAATGTTCAGCGTGTGGCAGGCCCGGCGGGCGGCGGAGGCGGAGAAAGAACGGCAGAACCTGCGGAATGTGAAGTGGGCGCTGGAAACGGTGCTCCCGGAGGTCGAGCGCTCATTCGAGAAGAATGACATCACGAGCGCCTTCAAACTGCTCGAGCAGGCCCGGCCCTTCGTTGCGGACACTCGCCGGTTCCAGGCGCTCTCGGCGCGAGTGGTTGGTTTCATTTCGGTCGAGACCGCGCCCCCGGGTGCGCAGGTGTTTATTAAAAATTACCCCGACTTCGACGATAAATGGGAGCCTGTCGGCAAGTCTCCCATCAATGTAACCAAGGTGGCTCAGGGCCTCAAGCGATGGAAAATACTCATGCCCGAATACGAACGCGCGGAGGGCACCCTGTTCGCCAGTTTCAAACCCGTGAAGCTCAACGTCAAGCTGCGTCGGCTGGCAGCCAACGGCAGGGCGCAGACCTTCACGACCCTGCATACTTTCGCGGCAACCTTTGGATCTGATGGTTGTAATGGCACGAACAGCGACGGAGCTCTTCCGTATTTGGGGCTGCTTTTATCGGGCAATACCTTGTATGGGGCGGCGCTAGTTGGCGGCAGTTCGGGCTACGGCACGCTGCTTGCCGTCAACACCAATGGCACGGGTTTTAAGACCTTGTATAGTTTCACGGCGACCGCTGGAAACAACGGCACTTATAGTTTTGGCACCAACAGCGACGGAGCTGCTCCTAATGCCGGACTGATTTTATCGGGCAACACGCTGTATGGAACGACGCAATCCGGCGGCATTTCGGGCTGGGGGACGGTGTTTGCCGTCAATACCAACGGCACGGGTTTTAGGACCTTGCATAGTTTTACGGATACCTCTGGATCCGAAGGTGGCTATGGTGTCAACCGCGACGGAGCCAGTCCTTATGCCGGACTGATTTTATCGGGCAACACCCTGTATGGGACGACGCAATATGGCGGCCGTTCGGGCAATGGCACGGTGTTCGCCATCAACACCGACGGCACGGGTTTTACGAACCTTTATAACTTTACGGCCACCGCTGGATCTACCGGCGGTTATGGTGCCAACAGGGACGGAGCTAATCCAATTGGCGCATTGCTTTTATCGAGCAACACTTTGTATGGGACGACGGTTGGGGGCGGCAGTTCGGCTGGTGGCACGGTGTTCGCCGTCAACACCGATGGCACGGGCTTTGCGACACTGCATAGTTTTACATTCGGTGACGGAGCTTATCCGTGGGACGGTTTGATCATATCGGGCAACACCCTGTATGGGACGACGGCGACTGGCAGCGCTGGCTTCGGCTCGGTGTTTGCCGTCAACACCGACGGCACGGGTTTTACGAACTTGCATAGTTTCGCCTACAACGACGGCGCTCGACCGCGTGCAGGATTGATTTTATCGGGCAACACCTTGTATGGGGCGACGTATCGTGGCGGCACCTCCGGCAATGGGGTAGTGTTTGCCGTCAACACCAATGGCAAGGGTTTTACGAAGCTGCATGATTTCGCCGGTTATCCCGACGAGGGAGGTAATCCTTACGGATTGATTTTATCGGGTGATACCCTGTTTGGGATGTCTTGGAGTGGCGGCAGCTCGGACTATGGCACGGTGTTCAGTTTGTCGTTGGACAAATAACCGCACCATCAGGTGTAGCGTGAACAGCGATCTCGCTCGCCTCTGAAATCGGCTGAACTACCAGCTGCAACCCCGAATTCCGCAAGACCAGGGATTCTTTGCCGCTTCCAGCAACTTGTTGCCGCCAAATGGGATCTCGCTCGCCCGCAAGCAAGACGGTCGGGATCGCCGCGAAAGGAGGCAACCCTCTGAGGCACCGCTGAAAAAATCCCAATTTTATTTGAAGCAAACCCGGGAGAAATGGCGCTTATGTAGTTAGGACGGAGAAATTCGTTCAAACCAGCAAACTTATGAAAAACAAAGCAAACAACCAAGTGAAAGGAGTCATTTATGAAAATAACAACTAAATTCGGAAAGCGGACGTGGCTGCAACTGAAGCAGCTTTTGGCCGCACCGGCTTGCGTGCTGTTGCTGTGCCTGCTGGCCGCCAACGGCCAGGCGCAGGTCTTTACGACCCTGCATACTTTCACAGGCGGCAGCGACGGGTCTGGGCCGATTGGCGGCGTGATTTTGTCGGGCAACACCCTGTATGGGACGGCGCAAACTGGAGGCGGTTCCGGCTATGGCACGGTGTTTGCCCTCAACACGGATGGCACGAGCTTTAGGCTCTTGGAGAGTTTTAATGGCGCGGGCGACGCAGCTTACCCAAACTTCTTGCTTTTATCGGGCAACACCCTGTATGGGGGGTGCGGCGGCACCGGCACAAGTGGCACGCTGTTTGCCGTCAGCACAAATGGCACGGGCTTTACGATCTTGCATATTTTCACCACTATTTCCGCGCC
>PLZL01000046.1 GCA_003152145.1 Limisphaerales bacterium | reverse complement strand
CGCTCACGCTGCCGCGCTTCAGCGTGAACCTCTATGAACTTCCAGTGAGATAGACGGCAAACCACGAAACCATCAAACAACCTATGACAAGACAAGAAATGAACATTCCAGTTACAAATCTGATGTTTGGCCAAACAGACATTCCTGTAATTCACCGCGAGCCGGAACTCCCATCGCACGGAGCGGTTCAAGGCAATTTGTCAGGCTCCCGAAGTCTTTCTATGGCACTGGCGGTGATTTTCGTGGTGTCGCTCACGAGCATATGGCTTTGTGCGCCCGCTGCGTTCGCAGCTGACGAAATCTGCGCTTCCTGTGGCCAGCAGGTGAGCGTCAGTGGAGACTTTGCGCATCACAAGGATAGTGCGTCCGTCACCATCGAAGGAGCCACCGATGCAGCGGCGTTTCGCGAAGAGATCAATGGCACGAATTTTACCGTCACCATCACCCATTTGCCCGCCGGCAAATACACCGTCTCCATCGGCGAAGTGGAAACCTCGGCAGGCGCAGCCGGCGAAAGAGTGTTCGATGTGACTTCCGGCGACGTCGCACTGGCCAAAAATTTCGACATCATTGCCACCACCGGCGGCGCGCGAAAAGTGACTTCCATCACCGGCACGGTCGAGCATGAGGACGATACGATCAAAGGGCCGCTGGCGATTTCTTTTGCGGCGAGCAAAGGTGCCGCGAAATTCAACACGTTTGAGGTAAAAGATACCTCGGGTGCCTCGGTCATAGCCTTCAATGCTTCAGAGCTGGCGGACGCTTTTTCGGGCGCAGCCACGCACATACCGGAAAATAGCGACCCGCCGATCTGGCACGACCCGTCGCAGTCGTCGCAGGCGCGCGCGAATGATTTGATCCGCCGGATGTCGCTGGCCGAAAAAGTCGCGCAGTTGCAGAACGACGCGCCGTCCATTCCGCGGATCGGGCTTCCGGCATACAATTATTGGAACGAAGCACTGCATGGCGTCGCGAACGACGGCATCGCCACCGTGTTCCCGGAGCCGGTCGGTGGGGCTTCCACGTGGAATCCGGAATTGCTGAAGCAGGAAGGGCACGTTATCGGCGTTGAAGGCCGGGCCAAGTTCAACAACTACATCTCCAAACATAATGGCAACTCCAAATGGTGGACGGGTCTGACGTTCTGGACGCCGAACATCAATATTTTCCGCGACCCGCGCTGGGGCCGCGGCCAGGAAACCTATGGGGAAGATCCGTATCTCACGGGCGCCATCGCCGTGGAGTTCATCCAAGGAATCCAAGGCGACGACCCCAATTACATGCTGGCCATGGCTTGCGCCAAACATTACGCGGTCCACAGCGGGCCGGAAGCGGAGCGCCATCGTTTTGATGCCGAACCGTCGGAACGTGATTTGTATGAGACGTATCTGCCACAGTTCGAAAGGGTGGTGCGCGAAGGACATGTTGCTGGCGTCATGGGCGCTTACAACTCGGTCTTGGGTGTGCCTTGTTGTGCCAGCACCCTGCTGTTGAACGATCTTTTGCGCAAGCAATGGGGATTTGACGGTTACGTCGTGTCGGATTGCGACGCCATCGGCGATATTTGGCGACAGCATCATTATGTCAAAACGCCCGAAGAGGCTGCCGCCGCCGCCATCAAGGCCGGATGCAACCTCTGCTGTGGCGGCGATTACAACGCCCTGGTGCGGGCAGTTCAACAGGGTTTGGTGACGGAGAAGGATATTGACCAGGCGTTGTATTACACGTTATGGACGCGTTTTAAGTTGGGATTGTTTGACCCGACCGACAAGGTTCCTTACTCCAAATACACCATCAAAGACAACGACACGCCGGAGCACGGGCAAATTGCCCTTGAGCTCGCGCGCCAATCTTTGGTGCTGCTGAAGAACGACGGCATCCTCCCGCTCGACCGTTCCAAGATTAAACGGATTGCCGTGATCGGGCCTAATGGCAATTCGAAATCCATGTTGGAGGGCAATTACCACGGGACAGCATCGCGTCCGATCTCCATTCTGAACGGCATCAAGCAACTGGCCGGGACGAACGTCGAAGTCACATTTGCCTTGGGAAGCCCCATCACCACCAGCAAGGCGATTGCTGCGTGGAGCGGCCAGGATAACACGACGACCCGTCCCTTGTCGGAACTCAGCGCCGAAGCCCTCAGGAATGCGACCGATGCCGACGTGATCATCTACGTCGGCGGCATTACTCCGGCGCAGGAAGGCGAAGGGTTCGATCGTGATTCAATTGAGCTGCCTGAAGTGCAGGAAAATCTTATTCGGGCACTCCATGCTATTGGCAAACCGATGGTCATGGTCAACTGTAGCGGCTCGGCCATGGCCCTGACCTGGGAAGACGAACATCTGCCGGCGATTTTGCAAGCCTGGTATCCCGGCGAGGAAGGCGGCCGCGCCGTGGCCGAGGTTCTGTTTGGTGACGTCAACCCGTCCGGCCATCTGCCGGTGACGTTCTATCGGGCGACTGCGGACCTGCCGAGCTTCACGGATTATTCCATGACCAACCGCACCTATCGTTATTTTAGCGGCAAGCCGCTTTACACTTTTGGTCACGGATTGAGCTACACGACATTCGATTTCAAAAATGGCAAGCTCGGATCAAAGAAGGTTGCCCCCAACGGCGCGGTGAAAGTGACGTTCACCATCAAGAACACCGGCAAACGCGACGGCGACGAGGTGGCGCAGGTTTATTACCGGCACGTGAACTCCAGAGTGCCGCAGCCGAAGCAGTCTCTCTGCGGATTCAGCCGCGTGAGCTTGAAGAGTGGCAAATCTACCAAAGTGACGATTGAAATTCCGGCCGAACGGTTGCGTTATTGGGACACTGTGAAGAAGCAATATGTCGCCGAACCCGGCGACTATGAATTTCTAATCGGCGCGGCATCGGACGATATCCGGTTTAAGTTGCCGATGACGATTGTGGGCAAATAAATTCGCTGAGAATTCTCGTTGGTGATCCTTTCCGCCTTTTTGGGGAAAAGAGCCCGGTCAAAATCAATGAATAAACCTGTAATGCTAAAACGTATTGCGAGCATCGCGGTGGCCGCGATTGTAACTTTGGGAACGGTTTGCTACGCGGACAATCCGGTGGTGCAGACGTGTTTTACCGCCGATCCGGCGCCGATGGTTTATAGCAACACGGTCTATCTTTACACCAGCCACGACGAGGACGATGCCAGAGGCTTTCATATGCTCGACTGGAAGTGCTACTCCACTACCGACATGGTGAACTGGACGGATCACGG
>PLZL01000051.1 GCA_003152145.1 Limisphaerales bacterium | reverse complement strand
TGCGTGTGGCGTTTCTCAAACAGACGGTCGGAACCGCCCTGTTCACTGACCACGTCGGCGCGGGCCTCAATGGCTTCGCGATCGGGTTTTTGTTGAGCCGGCGCGATGCCGCCTTTCGGACGGAACCGCATTCCACGGCGGCGCCGTGAGAAGTTATTATTGCTCATGTTTTAGTATCCTCTTCGATGGATGTGTATGTTTTGCATCAAGCCCACGGCGATCAACGAGCCGAGCACTGAAGACCCGCCATAACTTAACAGCGGCAGTGGCACTCCCGTCACGGGCATTATGCGTATGTTCATGCCGATATTTATGAATACATGGCTGAAGATGAGCGTCACAACGCCCACCGCCACGAGCTTGCCCAGGCGGTCGCGCGCCTGGCCGGCGATTCTCAATCCGGTGAAGAGAACCACCGCATACAGCGTGAGCACCATCACGCTGCCAACGAATCCTTCATCCTCGGCAATCACCGAGAAAATGAAGTCGTTGTGCGCCACCGCGCGCGGCAGATAACCGTATTTGTTCTGCGTCCCCTGCCGCCAGCCTTTGCCCGTCAGCCCACCGGAGCCGACGGAGATCAACGATTGCCGGACGTTGTATTCATCGTCCAGTTGTTGTCGTTGCAGGCGTTGCAACTCCGCCGGAGTGGCGTGCGGCGGAGCAAAATGAGTGTAATCCCGTCCAAAATAAACCATCAGCCGGTCGCGCTGATACGGCTGCATCGGAAGCTGCCATCGCGGCGGCGCGAACATGATGTCCGCCACAAACAGCGCGGCCAGCAAACCCACCGCGCCGGTCAGTTTCAGCAGATATCTCTTCGGCGTGCCCGCGACAAACATCATTACCAAACCGGTTGGCAATAATACGAGTGCCGAACCCAGATCCGGTTCCTTCAAAATCAGCATGAACGGCAGCAGCATCAGGCCGATGCCCTTCCAGAAAATCGCCGGCTGCTTCAATTCATCCGGCGGGCGGCTCAAGAAATGCGCCGCCGCCAGAATGAACGCCAGCTTGGCGAATTCGCTCGGTTGGAACTGGAAAACGTGGAAATCAATCCAACGGCGCGCGCCGTAGCGCATCGAGCCGATGTGCGGCACCAGCACAATGACCAGAAAGAAAATCGTTGCCCCGTAGGCCACCAGCGACCAGCGCGCCAGCGTGTGATAATCTACCAGGCACAGCGCCGCGCCCGCACCGAGGCCGAGCGCATACCAGACAATCTGCCGCACCCAGCTTTGGTCATACCACGGCAGCGTTGACGCCGCCTGGTTCACCATGGTGGCGCTAAACACGAACGCCGCGCCGATGCACATCAGCCCGGCCAGCGCAACCAGTTGCAGCGGGTCCAGCTTTCGACGTTCGTTGAGCGCGGTATTTGTCATTTCAATTGGCCACCAGATTTTTCGGCGCTGGCGCGTTTTCTTTTTTCAAAATCTCCGCGTAGATGTCGTGTGCAATCGGCGCGCAAACAACGCCGCCGGAGCCGCGGCTTTCGGATTGAACCATGACGACGACGGCGTAACGCGGGTTTTCATACGGTGCAAACGACGCAAACCAGAAATTGTAGCCGGTGAGCCGGTTCGCGCTGTCCTGCACCTGTGCCGTGCCGGTCTTGCCGCAGATCCGCATCTCCGGTCCCACCATCGCAGCTTTGCCGGTGCCCTCCGGGTCTTCGGTTTCCCCAAGCATGGCATCGCACAATAACTTCAAACTGCGCTTGCTGACGCCTATTTCGTTCCTTACCAGGCCGGACGGAAAATTTGTTGCGGTTTCGCCGGATGCCGGGTCTTGCGGCTCGATGCGCTCGACGAGCCGGGGCCATAGCACCTTGCCGCCGTTGGCAATGGCGGAAATCTCCACGGCCATCTGCATCGGCGTGACAGCGATTTTACCCTGGCCGATGCAAAGGTTTGCTGTGTCGCCGTCCCGCCATTCCGAACGCACGCGGATCGGCGTGGGAAAGCTCCCTTTGCCGTCCTGCCGCGTCGGCAAACCCGTGTGCTCGCCCAGATGAAATCTCTCCCCCATTTCGACGATTTTCTCGATGCCGGCACGCAGGCCCACGGTGATGAAATAAGTGTTGCAGGAGCGCTCGATGGCACGGCGGAAATTGTAATCGCCCGGCGGCGCGGTGTCGCGGATGGAACGCCGGCCCATGACGTAGTGGCCGTGCCCCGGGTCCTCGGGGTTTTCCGGATTGTGAACGGTGGCGCCGGGATCGAGGCCGCTTTCCAGGGCGGCCAGCGCGATAACGGTTTTGAAAATCGAGCCGGGCGCGTAATTTTCCTGTGTCGCCCGGTTGATTTCCGGGCGCAATTTCGGATCGCTCAAGTATTTGGGATCGTTGGAAAGATAATCCGGGTTGAGCGCCGGCGACGACACCAGGGCCAGCACGTCGCCGCTGCGCACATCCATGACGACAACGGCGCCGCGCACATTCGCGCCCTGATGCGCCGCCAGTGATTCCTCCGCCGCGCGCTGGATGTCGAGGTCAACCGTCAGCACAACGTTGTGGCCCGGTTCGGGCTGGCTCCAGACATTTGCCGACTGGCGATAGCCGAGATTGTTGACGAGCACGGATTCGCCGCCGGCGCGTCCGCGCAGCAATGAATCGAAGCCGCATTCGATCCCGGTCACCCCGCGATAATCCGGCAGGTAATAACTGAAGTAAGCGTCCTCGCCTTCCTTGGAACTGTCATCACGCGACAAATAACCAAGCAAATGCCCTGCCGTCGTGCCAAACGGATAAGCCCGGACGGGTTGCAAATCCACGTCCACGCCGAGGCTGCCGGTGAATTGCTCCTCGAACCGAGCGATCTGCTCCGGGCTGGCGTCGGGAATCACGGTGTATGGCATGGCCAGCCGCGTTTCATAGTCGCGCTTAAATTTCGCCGGGTCGAGCGTCAACGGCTGGCCCAGCTTCTGGCCGACCTGTGAAACGACGGCGCTTGCGACGCGGTAGCGCGCCTGCGCCCGGAGTTGTTCCATCCGGCTGGCCGTGAACTGGAGCAGCTTCCGTTCAGGTTTCGTCAGCGGGCGTCCGAGCTGTTTCTCCCGCGCGGCGATAAACTGCGCGCGGGCATTGGTGGCGCTGGCGTATTCGGCGTCGGAAGCGGCTTTGAATTGTTTCCGCAAATCGTCGAGGTAAAGGCTCAAGTTGTAGCGCGGGCGGTTTTCGGCCAGCACCCGGCCCTCGCGATCCAGGATTTTTCCTCGCATGGCCGGGAGGCGGATGGTGCGATACGATTGGGTTTCGAGGTGGCCTTGGTATTTGCGCGCGGAAACGACCTGCACCCACCACAAGCCCGCCAGCAGAATGAAAAGACCGGCCGCCAGCATCCCGGCCACGATGCGCAGTTGCGGGTCGTTCTTTTTTAGTTCGTCTAAAATCAGCATGGCTTTATTGGCGTCCGCGCCGGATTTCGCGGTCGGGACGGAAACTGGTTTCGGATTGAGGCTGGTAGCCGAGTGCGTGATGGCACCAATTGAACAGGGCGAAGATGACCGGCGTCGCCACCGCGCCGCCGGCAATCATCACCAGCCATTGCCAGAGCGAACCCCAGCCCAGCAACGGCTCCTGACCGCCGGTCAGCAACAGCAAAACGCACAGCGCCGGCACGGTCGCGCTGGCGGCGGCGCCGAGGACAATCTGGGCAAACGGCAACTCGCGCAAAATCAAATCGCGCCGCAGACAAATCGGAAAGCCGACGGCAAAGAGCGGCAGGATGCTGACACCGAGCGGATTGGCCGACAGCGCGTCAAACCACAGCCCGCCAAGCGCGGCGAGCAGCGAAACGGTCACGACGTTCGTGTTCAGGGCTGCGTAAATCATCAGCGCCGGCAGCAAATCCACCTGCGCGCCGAACAACTGGCGCGGCAGCGAAAACGCAGCCTCGGCGAACACCGCGAGGAACGCGGCGGCCAGAATCAGGATGGTGTTGAACACGTTCATGGAAACAAAACCCAGACTTGATCGAGCGCGCCGAGGTTCGCGGACAGTTTCACGCGCGCCTCGGTATAAAGGCCGAATTCCGCCTGGCTCGAATCGGCGATCTGGCCGATGGGAATTCCCGCCGGAAAAATTCCGCCTTCGCCGCTGGTGACCACCTGCTGGCCGGGTTTCAAATTCGCGTTGCCGGAGAGATGGGACAGGTCCACCAGTGAATTTTCCAGCGGCCCGCCGGGGCTGATGACACCCATGTCGTGCGCTGGGTTGAGGACGCGCGCGGAAACGCGGCAGCTCGGATCCTCAATCAAAACGACCTGTGAACGCGTGTAGCCGACGGATGAAACGCGGCCGACCAGGCCGTCGGGGGTCAGCACAGGGAGGTTTTCAACGAGACCGTCGCGCTTGCCGAGATCAATCTGAATGGTGCGCCACCAATTTGCAGGATCGCGCAGGACAACGCTGGCGAGCTTGAGTTTCCACGGCTGCTGGCGCTGCCAGCCGATGAGCGCGCGTATCTGGTCGTTTTCGCGCGCGGTCGCGGCGGCCTGCAAATTTTGGACTTTGACCTCCTGGTTTTCGCGCCGCAGACCTTCGATTTCCTGGAGCAATTCGCTGCGAGGCAAAAGGGTGTCGGCTGCCCGGACCGGCAATTGTCGGGCGGAATTGACAGCTCCGAACAGCGGCAGGAACAGGCCTCCGATGCCGAGTTTGAGATGCGAGACCGCGGGTGACGGCAGGCTTAAAACCAGCACCGTCACCAGCGTCACCGCGCCGAGCGCGAGATAATGTTTTCGCTTGAACATCCTGCCCCCGGATTTTCCGGGTTCACGACCGAATTCGATTCAGCCGTGTGCAGGTGAACTTGGCGGGAAATCAATACTTTGGATTGTTCGCAATGCGCTTGACGAACTCCAACTGCTCAAGAACCCGGCCCGTGCCTTCGGCCACGGCGCTCATGGGATCGTCGGCCAGATGGACCGGCAGTCCGGTTTCCTCGGCCACAAGGCGGTCAATGCCGCGCAACAGCGAGC
>PLZL01000193.1:197-6694 GCA_003152145.1 Limisphaerales bacterium | reverse complement strand
TGAACGTAAGCGATTCAAATGATGGTGATCCGCACAGCGTCGGTCGAGACCCGCTGGCCTATCAGCGGTTAACTTCGGAAGTGCGTCGTTGGTATCTTGAATCGCAATTTGAAAAGAAATCAGCAGGAACGTTGCTGTAACCAAAATTGAAAAAATGAAACTTCCGAATGCCGAGCACGCTTTCGTGGACATCACTAAGCTGCGCGATTATTCGCTCGATGTCGTGCATAAAGAGGGCAAGCACAAGGCTCGAGTTTTTGCGGCGGCACTTGGCCTAACTCGCAACGATGCGGATTGGTTGCGCGAACAATTGCTTTCGGCCGCACGCAGGTGTGATTGTCGCCTCGGTCGAAGGACAGATCATGGGCAGCGGTATGTTTTGGATTTTACGCTGAAACATGGAGACAAATCTTCACTTGTAAGAAGTGTTTGGTATGTTCGTCCGGCGGAAGATTTTCCTAGATTAATTACGTGTTTTGTGCCATAAAAACAGTGTGCAGAATGCACCTGTCAAATTGTTGGATGTTGTGGCGCTGCTTGACGACAAGCCTGCGGAAGGTTTAGTTGCCGGACAAGTCGGCACAATCATTGATGTCCTGGCTCCGGGCGTGTTCGAGGTCGAATTTCTCGATGCCAACGGCAAAACTATGGCTTTAGCAGAACTGAAGCGCGCGGAGTTGTTGGTTCTGAAACACGAGGCTGCCGTTGCTGCTTGATGGTTCTTGGGATCTGGCGAATTTTCTTTTCTTTAATCGTCTTTCGATTATTTCGTGGATTATGTCTTCTTCAACCAATCCTGACGACGATTCATGCCCATTGGCATGGCGGTAAAAAATGTCCGGGGTTTGACAATTTTGTTTCGGAAATCGTCATTGACCGTGGAGCGCGCAACAATGTTTCTCCGGTTCGTCGGTTAATGGAGATTTGCATCCCCAACGGGCTTGGCGCACGATTCATGCCTCATGGCTGCGCAGAGGCTTTCACAGCATGAATGTCATATGGGGTGAACACCCCATATCCCCCGCGCCATGTGCGGATGTAAATTCTTTGGTCATGAAATCCTGTGTTTCATCCCAAAATAAGAATTCAGCCAACACACAACCGTCCGTGGTGGCTGCATCATCAAACCAAACTGCAATTGCTGCCGGACCATCGCGAGCCGGGGTCACCAGGAGCGCATCCGACTTCTATCTGTCGCAGGGCGCGTCTTTTGTTTCCATGAAGCTGATTGAGGAGCGCGCCAGCATCACCACGCCCAGGTGTGATTAAACGATTGAACGGGGCTGTTCCAAGCGGTTGGCCGTTTGCCAATATGTTCTGCAAGGGGGCGATTGCCGTTATTGGTTTTCCTGCCGGACAGAAATGGCGCGTGCAAAAAACGGTTCGGGTTTGACAATTTTGTTCCAGAAATCGGCATTGACCGTGGAGCGCGCATTGTTAATAATGCAGGCTCGGTTGAACGCAACAATTTAATTTAGAACACATAAAAATTATGGCAATCAAAGTCGCAATCAACGGGTTCGGGCGCATCGGTCGCTTGGTCTTCCGCGCGCTCATCGAACAAGGCATGGTGGGCAAGGACATCGAGGTGGTCGCCGTCGGCGATATCGTTCCGGCGGACAATCTGGCGTATTTGCTCAAGTATGATTCCATCCAAGGCCGCTTCAAGGGCACGGTCAGCTCAAAGAAATCCGCCGCCGACAAGCCGGAGGATGATGTGATCATCGTCAATGGCAAGGACGTCAAGGTGGTCAGCGCCAAGACGCNNATTTCGGCCCCGGCCAAGGGCGATTGCCTCACGGTCGTCATGGGCGTGAACGAGGGCAAGTATGACGCGAAGCTGCATCATGTGATTTCCAACGCGAGCTGCACGACGAACTGCCTGGCGCCGGTTTGTCATGTGCTGCTCAAGGAGGGATTCGGCATCGAGGAAGGTTTGATGACGACGATACACAGTTACACCGCCACGCAGAAAACCGTGGACGGCCCGAGCAAGAAGGATTGGAAGGGTGGCCGCAGTGCGGCGATCAATTTGATTCCGTCAACGACCGGCGCGGCCAAGGCCGTAGGTCTGGTGCTGCCGGAAGTAAAAGGCAAGTTGACGGGCATGTCCATCCGCGTCCCGACGCCGACGGTTTCGGTCGTTGATCTCACGGTGAGAACGGTGAAGGAGACGAGCTACGCCGAAATCAGCGCGGCGATGAAGAAAGCCAGCGAGACTTACCTGAAAGGAATTCTCGGCTGGACCCACGACGAGGTGGTCAGCAGCGACTTCATCCATTGCGAGTTGTCCTCGATTTTCGACGCCGGTTCGGGCATTGAGTTGAACAAGAAGTTTTTCAAGCTCGTGAGCTGGTATGACAACGAGTGGGGTTACAGTTGCCGCGTGGGCGACCTGATCAAGCACATGATCAAGAAGGGGCTGTAAGCCGGCTGGACACTTCAAACGGCGGCCTGGAAACAGACCGCCGTTTTTTTTGAAATTGGCGTTAGACAAATCCCGCCGCCGGCTGCGTCCTGTTTGTTGAAGACAAATTCAACCACCAAATCAGGAAACAACTATGACAAAAGCAAAGACAGCAGTGGTCGCCATCGTATTCATTGTGATTGCCGTTGGAATGATTGCGCTGGTCGCAAGAAAACGATCTGCTTCCGCCGAAGCAAGATCGCAACAGGCAAAAATCACCGCCACCATGGAGCAGGTCAAACAGGCGAACGTTTCCCTGCCGGATCGTCAGACCCAGGCCAAGATGCTCATCATGGCCGCCATGATTCAGAAAAAAATCCCGGCTGCCGAGAACTGGTGCGAAACCCTGAACGCCGGCGGTGGAATCTGGCCGGCCGCACCCACGAATACGGCCTTTGCCATCAATACCAACATGGCCGGCCGCGCGTATTCGCGGGCATTGAACGGCGACACGGTGGTATTCTTTGAAGCCGCGAACGCCGGCTGGAACCAGGCCGGCGGAGCCGAGTTGCTGGCCGGAAGCGCCGATGGCGCAGTGGTGGCGCTGGCCGACGGAAGATCTTTAATCGTGTCTCCGGCGGAGGCGGCGGGCCTGCGCTGGACGCCGTGATCAAGCACATGATCAAGAAGGGGCTTTAAGCCGAACTGAAATCATTTAACTGCGGATGGCGCGGATGACATGGATGGAAAATTTTTATCTGTGAAATCTGTGTAATCCGCGGTTAATCTTTTTCATGCTCCACGAAAAAATCACCGAAGATATCATTGGCGCCGCTATGGCGGTCCTGAACGAACTCAAACCCGGTTTGGATGAGAAGCTCTATGAAAATGCCCTCGTCATCGAATTACAGGAGCGCGGTCACTCCGCCGAACAGCAGCGGGAATATCCGGTTTAATATCGCGGTCATTTCATTGGCAAACTCATTCCCGATCTAATTGCGCCGGACGTTAGAATAGAAGTGATAATATTTCGCCACCTAATTTTGTAATAGCTCCACGGTGAAATAAACGAATGCGTATATCTTCCTGCGTTAAATCATGTCCGCCGCCAGCACGCGAAACGAATACAACATTCCGCTGCAACTTGCAGCAAAATGGAAAGGCTGATTGCTTTGCTATTCACGACGACGGAACAACAACAGAGAAAGTCCGCCGAGACCAGCCAACGCAACCGTGCCCGGTTCGGGAACGCCCAAAATATACAACTGCATGGGTGAAGTAGCATTATTGATCGGTAATCCATTGGCGTTTGCAGCAGCGCCAAAGACCTGCTCACCAGGGTTAGTGCCGCTGGGGAATGGATTGAGATAACCCATGGCGGATTCACCAAAGAAAGCAGGTCCCAACACTATACCAGCACCATATGTATCCCAATTTGCCAGAACATTTGACACAGCCAGCCATGAAGTGCCCAAATTGGCCGACCAGCCGACCAGCATGATATTATTTGTAGTGCCGTTGTCCCAAGGCACCACCGCATGCGTAGTGGGGTTCACCGGCACAAGCCAACCTGCAAAATTAAGGGCGTTGGTTGCGGTAAGCCCGGTATCGAGCCAGGTTCCACCAAAAAGAGTGGCGAAATCGGGAGCCGCCACTTGAGAGCCGGTAAATGACGTGTTATACAGCAGTTCGAAATAGTAGGTTAAACCGCTAGCGGCAGCTGCAGTATCACCAACAGAACCAAAAGGGTTATATCCACCACCAAAGACCGGGGAAAACTGCGACATATTGGTTTGTGCGGTCATGGCAGCCGGGCTAATTATGTTCCAAGCTACCGTTCCCTGGGCAAACGCAGCACCGGTCACGGCCAACGCGCAAACAATTGTGAAGGTTAATTTTTTCATAAAATAGAGGTCAATCTGAAGTGTTGAACAAAACTATTTTGAATGACTCCCAAAGGGTTCATGCCGCGAGTTTACCCCTGGCATTTCGTCTTGTCAGGAGGATTTTATGCCGACCACTGACTTAAACAGGCTCGGCTTATGCGGCTTCAGTCATTACGACTGGTCTTCGTCCTCGCATCCCGGAAATTCAAACGTGACCTAGCCCTGCTGCTCATTCACGCCGGCTTTTCGCCGAAGTTGATGGCCATCTCGTGCCGAGCAAGGCGGTCAAATCATGTCCGCCGCCAGCACGCGGACGGTTTCTTCCAATGAGGTCTGGCCGTTGATGGCGCGGTGCAGCCCGTTTTGCCAGAGGGTTCTCATGCCTCGCTGGATGGCGATGTCTTCGAGGGCGCTGGTGGGCATTTTTTTCAGGACGGCTTCGCGGAAGGGTTCGTCCACGACCAGCAATTCGGTCACGGGCAGGCGGCCGGAGTAGCCGGTCTGGGTGCAGTGTTCGCAGCCGGTGCCGTGGCGGAATTGCGCCTGCGGCCTCAAGTCCTCCGGTATCACCTTGAGCATGCTCGGCTCCGGCGTGTAGGGCTGGGCGCAGTGGGGACAAACGCTCCGCACCAACCGCATCCCCATCACGCCCAGAATGGACGAGGCGAGCATGAACGGCTCGATTTCCATGTTGATGAGCCGCGTGAACGCGCCCGCCGACACGCCCGAATGGATGGTGCTCAACACCAGATGCCCCGTCAGCCCGGCTTGCACGGCGATGGCGGCGGTCTCCGGGTCGCGAATTTCGCCCACCATGACGACTTGCGGGTCCTGCCGCATGATGCTGCGCANN
This sequence comes from Limisphaerales bacterium, assembly GCA_003152145.1. Next base: position 1,548 of record PLZL01000193.1, on the reverse strand, counting down.
ACGGCGTAGGTGAAGTCCTGCGCGGGATTGATCTGGGTCTGGCTGACCATCGGGAGGTTGAACTCCACCGGGTCTTCCACGGTGCTGATGCTGATGCTGGTGCCGTCGCGTTGGGTGATGTAACAGAGCGTCGAATACATCGTGCTGGTCTTGCCGGAGCCGGTGGGGCCGGTGAACAAGAGCAGGCCGCTGGGACGTTTGAGCAACCGGAGCAAACCTTTTAGCGTCGCGTCATCAAAGCCGAGCGTGTTCAAATCGAACCGGCGGTCGCGCGGGTCGAAGAGGCGGACGACGATTTTCTCGCCGCGCGTGGTGGGAAAGATGGAGACGCGCAACTGGACGCCGTCCAGTTCCGGNNTGGGCGACCTCGACGAGGACGCCGTTGACGCGGGCGCGGACGGCGATGGCAGATTCCCATGGCTCGATGTGGAGGTCGCTCGCGCCGAGCTGGATGGCGTCCTGGGCCATGCAGTTGACGAGCGTTGGGATTTCCAACTGCTGCGCCGCGCTGTCGGACCGGAGATATTCGTCGGTGTAACTCATGCTGCACGCTTTCGAGGTGGAGCATAGGAGCGATGCGGGGGAAGTTCAAGGAATGGATTCAATGCGCTTGTGCTTGCGCCCATGTTCTCCCGGTTTAAGCTATGCTCATGGCTTGGTTCACCGACCGGCATTTCTTCCTGCTCGCCGTGGCGTTTTACGCCTGGAGCACGGTGTATTCGGTTTTCCTGTGGCGAATCGGATTCCGCCGGGATGACCATGCGAACTATTTTCTCCTGCTGGCCGCGTTCGCGCTGCACACGACGGCGATGGTCAAGCGCGGCTTCTCCGTCGCCCATTGCCCGGTCAACAACCTTTACGAGGCCACGACGTTTGTCGCGTGGACGATTGTCGCGGCGTATCTCGTCATCGGCCTGTTGCCGCGGCTGCGGTTCCTTGGCGCGTTCGCGTCGCCGGTCTTGCTGGCCATCGGCGTGTTCGCGTTGATGCCCGCGCTGGACCCGCCGCACGGGCCGCAACCGGAATTTTCCGGCGCGCTGGTCAGCCTGCACGCCGCGACGATTTTGCTGGCNNCATGATTTGAAATTTCACAAGCTGCGTGCCGTGCTGTCGTTGTTCCCGCCCATTCAACGCCTGGAACTTGTCGCCGTCCGGCTCGTGTTCGCCGGGTTCATCCTTTTGACCGTCGGGCTGGCCGCCGGACGGCATTTGCCGCGACCGGCGGACACGCCTTACTGGACGGACCCGAAGGTGGTCTGGTCCATCCTTCTCTGGTTCGTTTATCTGGCGCTGCTCGTCTTGCGCCGGATGCACGTGCCCTCGAGCCGCGGCCTGGCCATCAGCCTCATCG
>PLZL01000193.1:0-149 GCA_003152145.1 Limisphaerales bacterium | reverse complement strand
TGCAACCGCGTGGAGATTTACGCCGCGACTCCGGTTGAACCTGCAAAGGCATTCGCTGAATTGAAAGAGTTTCTTGTCAGCCATCACGCCTATGAAGACTCGCTCAACGATGTGCTTTACACCTTTGGCGAGCCGCAAAGTTTGCATCA
>PLZL01000023.1 GCA_003152145.1 Limisphaerales bacterium | reverse complement strand
CCGGCGGCAGCCACGGCTTTGTGGTCGGCCACATCACGCCCGAAGCCTACGCGGGCGGGACGATTGGCCTCGTGAAGAACGGCGACACCATCACTATTGACGCCGAGAAACGGGAACTGACTCTGGAAATAACCGCCAAGGAAATGGCCGCCCGCCGCAAGGCGTGGAAAAAGCCCGCGCCCCGCTACACCCGCGGCGTGCTGGCAAAATACGCCGCCCACGTCACGAGCGCCTCGCTCGGCGCGGTGACGGATGACGACTTGAAGTTGTGATAAACATCGAACAACTACGGGACCTTCAGGCTGAATATGAGCCGATGAGGCTTGCTGACCAGAGTCGGCATAAAAAGTTTGAGGAGTTGCGACGCAGTTTCGAGAAACGTTTTCCGCGCAACAAAATTTCACAACTAAAACCAGATGATTACGTTCAAGGCAAAGGCAACAAGGAAAGTTTCTGTTATTTGGTAGAAATAAAATTGGCTGGTCTCGGAAACATTCAAGGCACTCCCGCTAAAAAATTTGGCGTTTTTTACAGCAAAAGAAAAAGCTCCTTCCATTTCACAAAAGAATTTAAGAGTAAAGAAAATCCATTTGGGTCTGTTCTAAATGAAATTGTCAGCTTGTTGGTTGCTGCGGAGAAAAGCGACATCGAAAGAGTTCGAAGTGCAAAACTTTCGCCAATGTTCAAAGGAAAACTTCTTTTCATTTATTTCCCAAAAAAGTTTCTCAACATTTATTCTGAACGGCTCATTGACCACTTTCTAAGCCATCTCCGGCTCAACGAACCCGGCGCTAAACTTGATTTGATTTCAAAACGAGAATTGCTCGTCAAATTAAAGAACGCCGACGAAGTGATGAAGGATTGGAGCATGTTTGAATTTCATGATTTTCTTCATCGGGCGTGGCCGCCGCCATCGCGTGACGCAAAGGTGTCCGCGCTTTTGAAGGATTACATTTTTGATTTTCCGTCGCCGGATGATACAGACCCTGAATTTATCTCATTGAAGCCAGGCGATGTTGTGGCAGATTCCGAGAAAACGTCCGGTAAAAAAGCGAGAACAACTGATTTTGAGCAAAGAAATCGGCGGAATAAACTCACCGGCAACCAAGGTGAAGACGTTGTTTTTCTAGCTGAAAAACGAGAACTGCTCAAAAATGGAAAACCAGACTTGGCCAAGAAAGTAAAAGCCGTTTGCAAAACCGATGACTACGCCGGTTATGACATTCTATCTTTTGAGTTAGATGGAACACCAAGACAAATCGAGGTCAAATCAACAACAGCCCGTCCGCCCAGCCCGAATTCAAGCTTCGGATTTTATTTATCTTCCAATTAATATGAACAGGCTCGAACGCTGGCAAATTTTTATCTCTACATCGTTTTTGATGTGAAGTCCAAAAAGCCAAAGATATGGCGAATCAAAAATCCTGCCAGTTTGGAACCAAAACGCCTAAACCTGAAACCTGTTGCTTATTTTGCTACGCTGACGATTGTTGAAAATGACATCGAATAAATTTTGATGATTCGCACTTCCGAATCCCAACGGGATTTCATCAATCAGCCCAGGATTGCCCGCCTTCGTCTGACTCCGGCACACGAGCGCAGCCACCCGGATCATCCGGCCAAAAAATCATCAACCCTGAAATGGTTGCATCGCCTCCCGAAAGCGCCAGAGGACTGGCGCACTCCAAAACGCTCCGCGTTGTCGGGAGTCGCCAAAATTCGCGCCAGCGTTTTTTGGACTGATACGGCCCTCCGCCGCTCTTTCCCATTCCCTGATGCAACCCCGCATTCTGCAGCAGCGGTCTATGGCCGCCGATTCTCGGCGCTCACAGAGCGCCGTTTCAAACGAAAGATGTCTCACTCCATTTGCGTCGTCGCGACATCTTGCATGCTGTTTTAATTAACGCTGGACAACGACCGGACGCGGACATACCGTCGGATTATGAACCTCCGCAGGAAGATACTCATCGTTGCCGGCGCGGTGTTTGGCGCGGCAATCCTCATTCCGGTCATTCATCACTACCAACTGCGCTTTGCCGAGGCGGCCTACATCGCCAAACTCAAAGCCCAAGGCGAGCCGATGGAACTGGCGCAGGTAATTCCCCCGCCGGTGCCCGCCAGCCAAAACAGCGCCGACGCCTTCCTCAAGTCGGTTGCCCTGTTCAATGCCGACAAAAGCCTGTTGGGGACAAATTACATTTCGGGGATGAAAATGGTTGCACCGGGAAAAGCCGCAACCCGTTTTCAGCAGGCGAATGCCGAAGGTGGCATGGCGACCAATTCATGGGAAGAGGTTGCCGCAGCGGTCCGATTGAACAGCAAAGGCTATGAATTGCTCCAGCGGATGATTGAACATCCGGATTTGGATTTTGGTGTTTATTATGAACGCGGGTTCGGAGCCGGTTTCGATTCCAGGAATTTGCACCTCGCCGAGACCAAACGGATGGCGCTACGGCTGGGAACCGCGACGTTGAGCGATTTGCATGAGGGTGACACCGCCTCGGCAGTGCAAAACCTCCGCGTCCTGCTTGCGCTGACCAAGGCGCTGGATGACGAGCGTTTCATCATTTCCGAACTCGTGCAGATAGCGATTGCCGCAATTGCGGTGCCGCCGACCTGGGAGGTTCTGCAATCGCCGAACGTCACCGACGCACAATTGGCCCAATTGCAGAATAGCTGGAACGCATTGGACTTTATTCACGCCGATGAGAACGCCATAGAAATGGAACGCGCCATCGGACTGATGGACGTTGCCAGATGGCGGGCTTCCAACAAGGCAATACAGCAACAGCTGCCGAGTGACAAATTGGCAGCGCCAATGGCAACAGTTCAAATCTTCCTGTGGCGGTATTGGTGGTCATATCCGGATGAATTGCGCAGGCTAAAGGGTGATGAGGCGGTGCTGGAAATGGCCGGCATTGTGAAAACAAATCATTCCTTCCAAACCGCGTTGCAGCACCTGGCCAAAGAAGTGGATGCCCTCGTCCTGAACAAGGTCACGGATGAATCTTCAGGATCCTCCGATCAGGATTTGCATACCCTGCTTTCTCAATCTGTTCTTTCTTTGAGCGGAGTTTCGAGCCGGGTAATGAGAATCGAAGCGGCCCGGCAAATCACCGTGACGGCGATTGCCCTGAAACGCTATCAATTCAAACATGGCCATTATCCGCCGGACCTGAACTCGCTCGTGCCGGAATTTGTTCCCGACGTCCCGTTTGATCCGGTGGACGGACAGCCGTTGCGCTACCGGCCCAAAGCCGACGGAACATTCCTGCTTTATT
>PLZL01000165.1 GCA_003152145.1 Limisphaerales bacterium | reverse complement strand
CCGGATGCTCCAGGCCGAACCGCACATCCGCGTTGGCGGCGAGATGAAAAATATAATCGCATCCGGCCATCGCCGCAGTGAGCGCGGGCAGATCCAGGCAATCGCCCTTGATCAATTTGAACTTGGGGTGCTTCCGCGCGTTCTCCAGGAATTCATTCTGGCCGGTGGAAAGATTATCGTAGCCGGCGACCAATTTGCCGTCCCGCAACAACCGGTCAACAAGATTGCTGCCGATGAAACCCGCCGCGCCCGTGACAAAGACTTTATCCATGATTGGGCGCGGAGTTTAGAGCGGAAGCGCCCCACTCGCCAGCCTTTTTGACATCCAAGTGAGGAATTGAATGGAATTTCAGCCGGAACCATGCAGTTAAAAACGGCGCGGATTGTTGCGATTGCAACGTAGGACAGGCGTCGCGCCTGTCTCCATTTTCCAGCAAATCAGCCACCAGATGGTTCACGTCTGGCCCGCTGTCAAGACCGCTCAAGCGGGAGTTTTTGAAGTTGGAGACAGGCGCGACGCCTGTCCTACGGCATTGGTTCCGGTTCAGAAACCCAACTCAATTTCCGGCGCCGGCCCAAGTTTTTCCCACGTGTCCGCGACCACGCCGTCCAAGGAGGCATCCGCTTCGTGCTGGCGTTTCAGAAAATCGAGGTAGTGCCGGAGTTCGCGCAATACCGGCTCCGGCTGATGTTTGATTTCTTCGAGCAAAATTTCCTGCGTGCTCATGGTGGGAAAATATCCCGCTTCCCGACGCGAAGCAAGGCGTGTTTGGCGTCGGGTCTGCCAGCCTCCGATTTTTCCAGTTGCCACCCCGCTGGGACGGGAATAAGGTCGAAGCCATGAAACCAAGTTGGCTACTCAAAGCGTCGCCTATTATCGCTTGGTGGACGCCAGTGTGATTTACATTTGACGCATGGATACGCTTTTATCGAGTTTCTTTTATGATGGCATCTGTCGGCTAATTCCCGGGCTTGTAGTCATAGGCCTTTACGGGAAAGATCTGCTTTTCCGTGCCGACCATGCGCTTCACAGTCCTTCCATCTTTCTGCCGGTTTGCATCATTTTGGTCGCTTGGCTCATCGGTGTCACGCTTGACACATTGACCTTTTGGCCCATCGTCGCTTTATTGAAGAAGGTGCCAAAAAATTGGCCTGGACTGTCACGGTTGCGCGTTGAACTCGTCCCCAATTGCCAGCCAAGGGGAACCGCAGCTACAAAAACCGACAGCGCTGCTCCAATACCCGAGTCTGATGCTCAAAAATTTGTGCGCCTGCAATGCGTCAAGATGGATGCCGAAAGAACGCTCTTCCGTTCCATGCTTTGTATTTCCGCGTTCACCATTTTTTGTTGGCCAACAACTTATTCAGACGTTGGGTTGACCCGATATATTTGGAGCTTTGTTGGCACTGCCGTCTTTCTCCTGTGTTGGTGGTATTCGAGAGAAGCGTTAAAACCTACAAACAAAGGAGACATTCAGAAAAAAGACCTTGAGAAAATAGTAACCTCCTAACTCCGCACCAGAACCATGCCGGTTGGGTGACTAATTTTGGGGACGGAATAGGAGTCAAGCCTTGGCCACCGGCTGGACCTTTTGCGCCGCGCCGTTGTTCTTCGCGCGCTGTTCGAACCAGCTTTGGTTGATGGGCTGGTAGAAGGTGCATTCCAGACAGGTGTGCGGGCGTTTGCCCTCGTAAAAGCCCTTGATGATGCCCCACGCCTCGTCGCCCTTGGAAATCTCCGCCAGCGTCCGATCCTTGATGTTACCCACGACGAGGTCGTCGTTGTCGTTGGTGGCCAGCCGGCAGCCGCAGAGCCGCACCCGGCCATCGTGGCTGGACTGGCGGCCAGCAACTGCGTTCTGCTTTCCGTGTCAAGCGGGGAAAGCTGCGGCAGCCATTTGGGCAGCGCGGCGCGCAGGCGTTTAGAACACATCTGATCGCTGGCCAGCCAGACCCGTTTGAGCACCGGCAGCAAACGTTCCTTGTCATAAAGCGGCTTTCGGCCGGCTTTGGGCCGGGATCGTTGCGGATCGACCGCCAGTCGTCTGATGGCATATTTGCGGTCCTAACCGCAGACCTGACAGTATTCGTCGAGAATTTTACTTTTATGAACACGTCCGGCCCGGCGATACCGGGAACGAATTTGACCGAGATATTCACGCTTGGATTGCAGGCTCATAACACCACTTTCCACGGTGTCCTGCATTATGAGTCAACGAATGGTTTCGCCGCCCGACGAAACTCCTCCCCCGCTGTCCTTTATTTTGAGTCAACGCGCCCTCACGCGCGATTTTTTGTAGCGTTTCCCTTCAAGGATTGGTTTATTAAGAGTATCCATCCATTCACCGGCGCACGCGCTGGCTGAAATCCAGAGGACATTGATTATGAAGATACATTTGAAATCCTTCGCATCGGTCGCGGTCGTCGCGATGCTGCTCGCCGCGGGCTCGCTGTTCGCCGCAGACAACATCGGCCAATTGCAGCGCAGTTTTGATCAACCGCCCGACGACGCGCGAATCATGGTGCGTTGGTGGTGGTTCGGCACGGCGGTCACCAAGCCGGAGATCCAGCGCGAATTGGAAGTCATGAAGGCTGGCGGCATCGGCGGCGTCGAGGTCCAGCAGACTTATCCGCTCCAGTTGGACGGCGAACTGCCAGGAGTCAAGAATCTCAAGTTGCTGTCGCCGGAGCATCTGGAAGCGCTGCGGTTCACGGCGGAAAAAGCAAAGGAGCTTGGCTTGCGGATGGATCTGACGCTTGGCAGCGGCTGGCCTTACGGCGGGCCACAAATTACCCGCAGCAATGCCGTTGACGCCATTCACGCCTCCACGCCGGTCAGCGTATCGCCGGTGCAGACGAGCGTGGAGTTGCCGGCGAGCGGCGGCAGACGCGGCAGCGAGGAAAATGATGGCATTGTCGCGGCACTTCTCGGCCCGGTGACGAATGCGCCCGCAGGCGGCAGTGCTTACCTGCCGTTGGAAGTTCGCGGCAACACGGCGTCGCTTCCGTCCGATTTGCGCGGCGCGACACAAGTGACGTTCTACACACTCGGCCTGCCGGGTTTGGTTCAGGTGAAACGCGCGGCGCTCGGCGGCGAGGGTTACATTGTTGATCATTACAGCCCGACCGCCATCGGAACGTTCATCAAGGAGGTCGCCGACCCGGCAATCAAGGCGTGCGGGCCGAATCCGCCTTACGCGATTTTCTGCGACAGCCTGGAAGTGCAGGGTGAGAACTGGACGCCCAATCTGCTTGCTGAATTCCAAAAGCGCCGCAGTTATGATTTGACGCCGTTGTTGCCCGCTTTATTTAACGACATGGGTCCGAAGACGCTGGATATTCGCCAGGACTGGGGCCAGACAGTCACGGAAATCTTCAACGACTACTTCATCAGCGGTTTCAAGAATCTGGCGCACGAGAACAAAACCCGGTTCCGCATTCAGGCCTATGGCACGCCGCCGGCGGCGCTTTTCAGTTATGCCTACTGCGACTTGCCGGAGGGCGAATTAGGCGGAAGAAATACAGAGAAAGAATTCTCGACTACGCGCTGGGCGTCGTCAGCCAGCCATTTGCTCGGCAGGCCGGTGACTTCTTCCGAAACATTCACCTGGCTGCATTCGGTCGTGTTTCGCGCGACACCACTGGACATGAAGGCGGAGGCCGATTTGCACTTCCTCTGTGGCATCAACCAGATCGTTTGCCACGGCTGGCCTTACACGGCGCCGGGTGCGGCGCGTCCCGGCTGGAGCTTTTACGCGGCGGCGGTTTTCGACGAACAAAACCCGTGGTGGATCGTGATGCCCGACGTGACGAAATATCTCCAGCGTGTCAGCTACATCATGCGCCAGGGAACGCCCGCCAACGATGTCGCGCTGTTCCTGCCGAACAGCGATGCGTGGGCGAGTTTCGGACGCAACTTCAGCTTGTCCGCCGCGCTGCAAGGAAAGGTGGGCGGTTCCGTCCGGGCAATCACCGATGCGGGTTACGACCTTGATTTCTTCGACGACCAATTGCTCGCCATGCGCGGCAAAGTCGCCGGTGACACGCTGGCGTTCGGCGATGTGCATTATCGGGTTGTCGTCCTGCCGGGAGTTGAGCGCATTCCTCTCGCCACGATGAAGAAGCTGGAGAAATTCGCCCGCGCCGGCGGCATCGTCATCGCCACGCGGCGTCTGCCGGACTTGGCTCCGGGCTACAAAACGCCCGAAGCCGACACCAAGGCCGTGCGCGACATCGTCCAGCGTCTTTTCAAGGATACGAATGCTCCGGGCATTTTCGTTGAAGACGACAGTCAAATTGGAGCCGCTCTGGTCAAACGTTTGCCGCCGGACGTGGCGATTTCGTCCGGAGCCGCCGAAATCGGCGAAGTTCATCGTCACACGGCTGACGGCGAGATTTATTTCATCGCCAACACCAGCAACCAGCCGAAAAGCGTGCAGGCGGCGTTTCGCGTGGGGGAAATGCAGCGCCGCGTAAGATTTTTGTCTCCAAGGGCCATGCAAATGCAGCCGGCATTTCGCGTGGAGGAATTGCAGCCGGAAATCTGGAACGCGATGAATGGCAGCGTCTGCACAGCAACCGTCTCGGAAAAATCCGCCGGATCAACCACCGTCCAATTGAACCTTGAGCCTTACGGTTCGACGATTGTCGCGTTCACGAAACGCACGTTGCCCGCGCCGAAAACTGTTCAGTGGGCGGGCGCATTGCCGCAGCCGATTGATTTGAGTTCTGGATGGACCGTCCGTTTCGGCAAAGACGGCGCGCCGATTGCGATGGACACGCTCGCATCATGGACGACTCTCACGAATGAAATTAATTTTTCCGGCGTTGCGACCTACGAAAAGACCGTCACCATTGCGCCCGAAATGTTGAAGGACGGTTTGTCCGTGTCATTCGATTTTGGTCGGTGGGCGCCCGCGCAAGAACGGGGCGGCGGGCAGGGTTACCACGCCAGTTTGGAAGCTCCCGTCCGCGAGGCCGCCATCCTCTACATCAACGACCAGCGCGCCGGTTCGGTGTGGTGTCCGCCATACTCGGTTGATGTGACCGGCAAACTCAAGGCGGGCGAAAACAAAATCCGCATCGAAGTCGCCAATCTCGCCGTTAACTACATGGCGAGCATCAAGCTTCCAAATTACGACTACGAGGGAGTGACCCGGCAATTCGGCAACCGCTTCCAGCCACAAAACCTGAACATGATCCAACCTCTGCCGTCCGGTTTGTTCGGTCCGGTGCGGATCGTGGCGACTGCAGCGGCAGCTCATTGATTTGAAATGAACAAGATTGATTTGAGGAAACTGATTCGCCCGCTGGTGCGCGAGTTGCACCCTTACGTCTATGGCGAGCAACCGAAGATCAAGGGGTTGATCAAGCTCAACACCAACGAGAACCCATATCCGCCGTCGCCGCGCGTGCTGGCGGCGGTCAAGGCAGCGGTGGACGGGCGATTGCGGCTGTATCCGAGCCCGACGGCACAAGCGTTGCGCGAAAAGCTGGCGAAGCTGCACGGCTGCCACGCGGACAACATCATCGTCGGCAACGGCTCGGATGAATTACTGGCGCTGGCGGTGCGGGCGTTTGTCGAGCCAAGGCAAAAGTCAAAAGGCAAAGGGCAAAAGGCAGAACTGGCGAAGGCGACGGTTCAGTATTTTACGCCGAGTTATTCGCTGTATCCGGTGTTGGCGGACATTCATGGCGCGCGAAAAAATCCCGTGCCGCTCAAATCGGATTTCAGTTTGCCGAGCGTCGCAGAATTGAAGCGCGCCAGCGTCTGGAGATTCGACGCGACGCTGACTTTTGTGACGACGCCGAATGCGCCGAGCGGTCGCGGTTGCCCGACTCGTGAACTTACCGCGCTTTGCAGAGCGCAACGCGGAGTGATGGTGCTGGACGAGGCTTATGTGGATTTCGCCGATGAAAACGCGCTGAAGCTGGCGTTGAAATTTCCGCACGTCATCGTGGCGCGGACGTTTTCCAAGGCATATTCGCTGTGCTTCCAGCGCGTCGGTTATTTTGTCGGGCATCGCGACCTCATCGCCGCGCTGCACAAAATCCGCGACAGTTACAACGTGAACGGCCTCGGCCAGGCCGCCGCCGTGGCGACGCTGGGCGATTTGAAATACTACCGCGCGAATTTCAAAAAAATCGTTGCCACGCGCGAGTGGCTGTCACGCGAACTGACGAAGCTCGGCTTCCGCGTGTTTCCGAGCCAGACAAATTTCATTCTGGTCCAGCCGCCACGCTTCGCCGCGCACGAATGGCAGCGCCAATTGCGCGAACGGAAAATCCTCGTCCGCTGGTTCAATTTCCCGGAGGTGAAGAATTATCTGCGCATCACGATCGGCACGGCGGTGGAAGCGGTGGCGATGGTGAAGGCGGTGCGGGCGATTTTGTAAGGACCAAATTCCAAGCTCCAACATTTGGAGAAGCTTCAAACTTCAATAATCAATTTTGCCGCCGCAGTTTTTGGAGTTTGATATTTGGAATTTCTCTGGAGTTTGGAGGTTGGTGCCTGGAGCTTATCTTGTTTTCACCTTTCGCTTTCCTTAAACGCAAATTGTGCTAAAAGAGCCGTGTGTATTTGGAGTTTTACGGATTAAAGCAGGCGCCGTTCGACCTCACGCCGAACCCGCGTTTTCTTTTCCACAGCGGCAAGCACCGCGAAGCGCTGAATCATCTGCTCTACGGCATCCGCGAGCGCA
>PLZL01000169.1 GCA_003152145.1 Limisphaerales bacterium | reverse complement strand
TGGGCGGCGATGGCGCTGGGCATCGCGCAGATTCCGTTCATCATCAATTTATTCTGGAGCATCAAGCACGGCGAAAAGGCCGGCGACAATCCGTGGCACTCGACGACGCTGGAATGGCAGACGCCCACGCCGCCGCCGCACGGTAATTTCGCCACGCCGCCGCGCGTTTATCGCGGGCCTTACGAATACAGCGTGCCGGGCCACGACACGGATTTCACACCGCAAAATGAACCGGATGCCCCCGTGACGGCTCCGATAATTTCACCTGCGCCGGTCGCACACTGAAATTTTTTCATGGAAATCCCCTACACAGTTCATCCGCGACCGGACACCGGCATCTACAATGCCAAGGTGGGCATCTGGCTGTTTCTCGCGTCCGAGGTTATGCTTTTCGGCGGGCTTTTTTCCGGTTACGTCCTGTTGCGCGTCGGCGCCGACCAATGGCCGCACGGCTGGTTGAGCGTTCCGCTCGGCACCGCCAACACCATCATCCTCGCGCTCTCGGCCATCACGACCCTGCTCGCGTGGGTCGCGTGCAAGGTCNNCAACTGGCCGACGGTCGCATTGCCGACGGCCATTTTGAAAGCGCGGTTTATGTGAACCGGGCGACGAATGAACGGCTGGAAGAACGGAGCTTTCGCGGCAATGCCTTTTCGACCGTCGCCGGCGGAACCACCAACAATTACGAACTCGCTTCCGTCACGATTGAAGGCCGTTATGTGACCGATGAGAAGGACCTCATGGATTTGCGCGCGCAGAAAAACATTCCCCGCGACGAAATCACCATCGAGCGTTTGCAGATCAGGAAAATGGAAAATTACGGCCCGTGGCACAACACGTATCTGGCGCTTTACTTCACGCTCACCGGCCTGCACGCGCTGCACATCCTCGGCGGCAGCATCGTCATCGGCTATCTGTGGGGGCCGGGCCGGCGGATGTGGAAGACCGATCCCGAACGCTTCACCAACCGCATTGAAGTCTCCGGCCTGTTCTGGCATTTTGTGGACTTGGTCTGGATATTTTTGTTCCCGGTCCTATATTTAACCTGATAAAATTATGAGCGAATTGAAAACAGCCGAACAGCACAACGCGCCGCTCACGGGCAAATCGGAATTGCACGAACACCCGGTGGATTTCCAGGATTATCTCCGGCGCTGCCTCTACATATTCATCGCCATCCTCTGCGCCGTGTCGTTGATGATTTGGGCGTCGTATTTGCCGCATGAGCACTTCAGTTGGCCGGTGAAGGTGGCGCTCATCCTGGCCGTCGCCTGCTGCAACGCCTTCGTCGTCGCCGGATTCCTGATGCACCTGATTTCGGAGAAGAAAATGATTTACACCGTGCTCGGCTTCACCGTGTTTTTTTTCGCCGGCCTGCTGGGGCTGACGGTTTGGGCCATGCACGATTTCCCGGCGGGCACAACCCATTGATATGTCACTGAAAGCCTTCCATCTCATTTTTGTGACGCTGCTCACCGGGCTGTCGTTCGGCTGCGCGGCGTGGGCGTTTGCCGATGACAGGCCGCTTTTCGGCGCGCTCGCCATCGCCACCGGCATCCTGGTCATCGTGTATGGAATTTGTTTTTTGAAGAAATTGAAAAAAATCAGCTATCTATGAAAGATTCCAAGCTCCAAGCTCCAACCTCCAGAGAAATGCCAGGCCTCAAACTTCAAACAGTCATGGCGCCGGTATTGGAAATTGGTTCTTGGAATTTCCCTGGAGCTTGGATGTTGGATCTTGGAGCTTTTTTTGCCTGCGCCGCGTGCTACGGCAAATCCGATTCGCCGCTGGCCAGCGGCATGAACTGGGGCATCTTCACCCTGCTCGGCGTCATCCTGACCGTGCTGACATGCATCACGCTGTTCTTCGTCCACGTCGTCCGGGGCGAGAAGGCGCAAATCGAAACCGGCAACAATCCGCCGCCGCAAAACCCACCCAAAGTATGACCGAGTGGTTTGCCAATCATATCCTCGGCATGCCCGAGCTGGCCTCGAAGAACGGCGAGTCGGTGGACGCGCTGATTGTTTATGTCCACTGGCTCATGCTGGCCCTGTTCATCGGATGGCTGATTTATTTCGGCTACGCAGTCTGGCGTTTCCGCGCCTCGCGCAATCCCAAGGCCAATTACCACGGCGTCAAAAATCATGCGTCCAACTATATTGAACTTGGCGTCGTTGTGGCCGAGGCCGTGCTGCTGGTTGGCGTGGCCATCCCGGTCTGGGCGAAGGCCGTGAACCAGTTTCCGGACGCGAAGGATTCCACCGTCATCTACGTCATGGGCCAGCAATTCAACTGGAACATCCGCTACGCCGGCCCTGACGGCATTTTCGGAAAGCAGGACATGAAATACATTTCGGACAGCAACGTTTTTGGCGTTGACCCGTCTGACCCGAACGGCAAGGACGACATCCAGACGCTCAACGAAATCCATGTCCCGGTCGGCAAGCCCGTCATCGCCTATGTCAGTTCCAAGGATGTGATCCATTCCTTCAAGATTGTGGCCATGCGCACTTGTCAGGACGCGATACCCGGCCTGCGCATCCCGTGCTGGTTCACGCCCACGAAAATCGGCCGTTATCAGGTCAACTGCGCGCAACTCTGCGGCGGCGGCCACTCGGCCATGACCGGCGGTTTTCTCACCGTTGAAAGCCAGGCCGACTACGACAAATGGCTGAAGTCCAAATCCGGCACGGCGGCGGCCGCAGGCGGCTTTGAATAGCAGTCCTTGTCTGCCAAACTGAGGCAAAGCAGCTACTGGCTTGCGGCGGATTATTTTCGGGCGCATTATTTCCAGACGATATGTCTGAACCTTCTTCCAGATTGCCACAGACGCTCTGGCTCGGCCTCGGCCTGCTTCTCGGCTTTCTCGGTTTGGCGTATCTGCTGTCGCTGGCGGAATTCAAACAACAACACCGTCAGTCGCTGCCAGTCATCGGCGCGGTCGCCGATTTCACGCTCACCAACCAGGACGGCAAAGTCACCACGCTCGCCGATTTGACCAACCGCGTCTGGGTCGCCGACATCATCTTCACCCGCTGCGCCGGGCCGTGCCCGATCATCACCGGCTACATGAAATCGCTGGAGGGCGCGCTGCCAAAAACCAGCGACGCCAGACTCGTCACGCTCACGACCGATCCCGATTTCGACACGCCGGCCATGATGAAAAAATACGGCGAACGCTTCGGTGCGGATTTCTACCGCTGGACATTTTTGACCGGTGCGAAAAGCGAAATCGGCGCGCTTGGCGGCGGCAGTTTGAAATTGAGCGCCGTGCCCGTGCAGCCCGCGAACCAGACAAACGCGGCGGACTTGTTCATCCACACCACGATTTTCGTCATCGTGGACAAACACGCGCGGCTGCGCGGCTCGTTTGAAACCGCGGGCGACGGCGTGGATTGGACGAACGCCGTCCAGCCGCGCATCGTCGCCGCCGTGCGCCAACTCGAACGCGAGCCGTGAGCATCCACAATCTGCCCGCCGTCAACGCCTCGCTCAACGGTTTGAGCGCGATTTTCCTGACCGCCGGTTACATTTTCATTCGTCTCAAAAATAAAATCGCGCACCGCAATTGCATGATTGCGGCGTTCGTCACCTCGATTTTTTTCCTGGCATGTTATCTCACCTACCACACCTGGCTCGCGGTGGTTTTGCATCAAGGCCCGACGCGATTTGAGAATCCTCTGTGGTTCCGCCCGATTTATCTGACGATTCTGCTCACGCACACGGTTCTGGCCATCGTCATTGTGCCGATGATTTTGATTACGCTGAACCGCGCGCGGCTCCAGCGTTTCGAGTTGCACAAAAGAATCGCGCGCTGGACTTGGCCGCTGTGGATGTATGTTTCCGTGACCGGCGTGGCGGTTTATCTCTTGCTCTACCGGATTTTCCCGCAAAAATAGTTTTGCCGCCAAATGATGTCCGGTTTAACTTGCCAAGGTGATTTACGAAGCTGAACCGATGCAGCAACCCGTTCGTAAAGCGGTCGGACGACCGGCGACCGCGAGCGAACGGATTTGGCGTGCCGAGCAAATGAAAGCCTTTGTTCAAAAATTTGCCCATGAATCCTTCAAACGAGCCGAATCGGACGCCTTCCGAATTCGAAAAGCTGTTGGCCGGCCTCGCGCGCAACGGGGTTGATTTTGCCATCGTCGGAGGCGTTGCCGTCATCCTCAATGGCTATCCGCGCGTCACGGTGGACGTGGACATTCTCGCGCACAACTCGCCGGAAAATCTTCGCAAATTGTTGAAACGCCTTGAAGGCTGGGGAGAAGGCGCTGCGCGGGAACTGAAGGTCGAGGATTTTGCGCCAGAGGAAGGTGCGATTCGCGTGATGGAAAGTTTCGACCTCGATATTTTTGTAAAAATGCGCGGCAAGACGCTTGATGATTTTCGCCCCAACCTGCGTTACTTCGATTCCGAGGGCGCGCGCATCGCATATTTGTCACCGGCGGATTTGATTTTTCTCAAGGATGGTTCGTGGCGCGAAAAGGACAAACTCGATGTGGCGGCGCTGAAAGAAATTCTCACACGTGAAGCGAACCAGAAATGAAATTGCCCGCCAACTGCGTCAACATCGTCATTCACCGCAGCCAGTTTCCCGACGCGATCCGCGGTGATTTGCTGGCATCGCTCCGCGCGCGGCGCGTGAACCACAAGTTTCATTACGACAGCGTCAAGCAGACGCAAAAATGGCTGGCGCTGCATCAAGCATATTCGCCGACGCGGAACGACGCGGATTGCGTGGAGATTTACAAAAAGGCTTTTGAAGCGGCGGCGGAAAAAAACCGAGCGAAGCAAGTTCACGTCATCGGCCTCGGCTGTGGCGGTGGGCAAAAGGACGCGCGACTGTTGAAACTGTTGAAATCTCGGGGTCGGAAAATCTTTTACACGCCGTGCGATGTCAGCACGGCAATGGTTCTGGTGGCACGAGAGACCGCGCTCGCCGTTTTGCCGGAGACGAATTGTTTCCCATTTGTTTGCGACTTGGTGACGGCTGGCGATTTGCACAAATGTCTCGTCACCCGTCACCCGTCACTCGTCACGTTTTTCGGCATGATTCCCAACTTCGAGCCGCAGGAAATATTGCCAAAGCTGGCATCGCTCGTTCGCAAAAATGGTTTTCTGTTGTTCAGCGCCAACCTCGCTCCCAGCGGAAATTACGCCGCGGGAGTAAAAAAGATCCTGCCGCAATACGACAATGATTTGACCCGCGACTGGCTGATGACGTTTCTGCTCGATCTGGGCGTTGAAAAAAAAGACGGCGAACTGCGTTTTGCCATGGAAGACGGCGGTTTTGATTTGAAGCGCGTAGTCGCACGGTTTCATTTCTCCCGCGCGCGGCAAATCAAAGTGGACGACGAACGCTTCAAATTTCGTCGTGGCGAATCCATCCGGCTTTTCTTCTCTTATCGTTACACGCCGGAGCGCGTCTGCAAAATTCTACCCGGTCACGACCTGGAAGTTTGCGGCCAATGGGTTGCGAAATCCGAGGAAGAAGGCGTTTTCCTTGTGCATCGTAGCGCCGGCTCGGCAGAGCGCCGCACTTGAAAAAGAATTCAGCGGCGCTCGGCCGAGACGCGGCTACGAATTAAAAAACCCTCATCGTTTCCAGCACGGCCTTGATGCGTGGAACTTCGTGCGTGCGGAACAAATCGGTCTTGCCCAGCGCGGCGAGCACGGCAAAGACCGGCTCGGCGCAGCGGACTTCATCGCGGAA
>PLZL01000173.1 GCA_003152145.1 Limisphaerales bacterium | reverse complement strand
CGGCGCGCGCTTGCCGTGGATGAGCACGCAGCCTTCATTGCGCACGCGCGGAAAACCGTCGCCGTAGCCAACTGGCAGAACCGCAATACGCCTTTCCGTCTTTGCCGTGTAACGCATCCCGTAGCCAACGACTTCGCCCGGCTTCAATTTTTGGATCGCCGCGATTCGAGCCTTCACCGACATCACCGGCTCGATACCGGGAATTTGGCGACAAACTTGCGACGGAAGAACGCCGTAAAGCAAAATACCCGGCCGCACCATGTCCAGATGTGCGTGCGGCAAATCCAGAAAACCGCCGCTGTTGCAGGCGTGGCGCAACTTCACGGAAATCCTGCGCTGCTCCAGCGCGCGCAGCACTTCGCTAAAGCGCGCGAATTGGAGATTCGCGAACGTCTTGTCCGTTTCATCCGACTGCGCGAAATGCGTCATAACGCCTTCAAGCAGCAACGATTTTTCTGCGAGGATTTGTTCGATAAGCGGCCGTGCCTCGTCCCAGCGAACACCGTAGCGGCTCATGCCGGTGTGGATTTTGACGTGAACCGGAACTTGTTTGCCGAAACTCGCCGCGATTCTTGCGAGCTTGCGGACGGCGTGCGGTTCGTTCACGCAAACCGTCAGGTCATGCGCCACACACCATTCGAGTTCGGCCTCCTGCCGTTCGCCGAGCAGCAGCAGCGGCGCGGTGATGCCCGCGTCGCGCAACGCCATCGCCTCCTCGAGCGTGCTCAAGCCGAAGCCCCACGCGCCTTCTTCGAGCGCGATGCGCGCCACATCGAGCGCGCCATGGCCGTAAGCCTCGTCTTTCACCACAGCGAGCAGTTTCACATTGCGCGGCAGGTCGCGGCGGATGAGCTGCAGGTTGCGGCGAAGTTTGCCGAGGTCAATTTCGGTCCACGCCGGCCGCTGCGGAAAATTTTCGGAACTCAAATTCATCGAAACATCGGAAGCTGTTTAACACGAATGGCAAAAAAATCGAGACGCGAATTACGCTAATTTTCGCAAATTCAATTTTCAAAAATTCGCGTTGATTCGCGAAATTAGCGTCAGGTCTTTCCCGGCGGCCACAGACTTTGGCCGATGTCCGTGCGAAAGTAGCTGCCCACGACACGGATTTTGCGGATGTTCGCGTAGGCTTTCGCAATTGCTGCGTCCAGTTTCGGCGCGCGCGCAATCACGTCCGCGATGCGATGGCCGGTGGCAATCAATTTGCCATCCGCGCCGCGCGCGACTTCGTTCCACCAAACGTCGCAATCGAATTTCCCGTCCACTTCCAGCGGCAACTGCGGCCCGCGCACCTGCGTGAACGGATAACCGTAGCCCGCCAGCGTGAGCGAGCAGCCGAAGTTCAATTTTTCATTGAACTGCAAATCCAGTTTCTCGTTCTGCGCCGTCCGCAAAACAACTTCCGCCGGATTTTTCAGCATCCGTAAAATCATCGGACCGGACGTGACGCCGATGCGGATGTTGTATTCGATGACATGCCATTTGCCACTGTTTGAACGTAGCGCAGGCGTCCCGCCTGCGCCGGACAGGCGAGACGCCTGTCCTACTTTGATCGCCGTCACTTGAATTGGTCCGTGATAATTGACTTCCCGAAACCACGGCAGGAGCGGATGCAAAAGTTCACGCGCCAGACCGTATTTGTCATTCTCGTCGCGTTCCACGAGTCCACCCAGCGGCGCGCCGGCCACGATGCCCTGGTTGCCGTTGAAGGCGTATTTGTATTCCTGGTTCGTGACGAGCGAATAAATCTCGCCGCCACTGACGAGCGCGATGTGCCCGGCCTCAGCGCGTCCGAGATATTCCTGCAGGAAAACGCCCTCGGCATAATTAACGTGCCGCAGCCACGCGCGCGTGTCGGCAACCGTCTCGCAAAGAATCGTGTGGATCGGGCTGGTCGGCGAGCAGAGCGGATTCTTGATGACGAACGGCTGCGGATTTTTTGCAAGAATCTTTTCCGCCTCGATGCGGTTTGATGCCACGAACGATTTGGGAAATGGGATTTTGAACCTGGCGCAAAGTTCACGGGCAAAGTCACGTTCGCGTTCAATCCGCATCGCTTCGCCGGTCGGCGAAAATACGCCGACGCAGGATTTCACCAAATCTTTCGCCCACGGTGCTTGCGCCCAGTCAATGGATTGGGGAATGACGACATCAATTTTGTTTTCCCGGATCAGCGGGACGGGACTCGGAAATGTATCACGCGAAAATGTCGGCCCGACGAACGTCGGTGAAAAGTGTCCGTAATTACGTGTGAGATAAGTCGAGACCTTCGCGCCCGCATCCGCCAGCGCCTGTCCGATGCTGTGCGCGAAGGAGCCGACGCCGAGAATCATCGCGGTGACCGGCGGCTTGGAATTTTTTCTGGCCATCAAAGGGAGAAGTGTTCACGAACGGCGCGCGTTCGCAATGGGAAATTGTTCACTCAATCATCTTGAGTCCGGCGCGAAGGAAGCCGATCGCGTAGGCCATGCCGGCGTGCCACGGCGCGGCACAGCTCATCTGCGGCGCGTGGTCGGGAATGATGACGCCGGTGAACTTGTTTTTCCGCAGAATCCGCAGAATGCGCAGCACGTCCACGTCGCCGTCGTCAATGAAGGTTTCCTTGTAGAACGGAACCTTGCCGCGAACGTTGCGCAGATGGACGTAGGCGATTTTATTTTGACGGCTGTAATTGTCCACCGCGTCATAAACATTGCCGTCTTTCATCTCGGCAATTGTGCCGACGCAGAATTCCAGCGCGTTGCGCGGGCTGGGTTTCAGGTCAATCAACTTCTGGTAAAGCTGCGGCTGCCAGACGAGGCGCGGTTGGGCGCGGACGGTCGGTAACGGCGGGTCGTCGGGATGCGCAGCCAGCGTTACACCGGCTTCCTCGGCAACGGGAATCAGTTCATCGAGGAAAACTTTCAGGCGCGACCAAAGCTGTTCCGGCGTGGCTGACGGCGCCTCGCCGGTCGGCGCATTTTTGTCATAAACCATGTTCCAGACCATGCCGTTGGGCAGCGGCGTGTCGAGCGGACCGTCCATGCCGACGGCCTCGGCGTCGCCGCGCGCGAATTTTCCCTTTACGCGGCCCGCGACACCGGCGATGGAAAAATTATAGCCGAAAATGGGAATGCCAGCCCGCCCGACGTTGCGGATGATAGTTTTGAGGTTTTCGATCTGCCCCAGTTTCTTCGGACCGTCGAGNNAACACGTCGTGCCAGTGCGCCGGGTCGAAATTTTCAATCGCCTCCAGTTCGAGGCCGTGATCATTGATTTCCTTTTTGATGGCGGCAAGCTCTTCGAACGTCCAAAGCCGGTCTGGATCGCCGGCCAGGCCCCAGCCGGTGTCGTCGCCGACGGGCTGGTCGCCGGGCCGGTTGCCGCGCAACGAGCGGAAATAGTCCGCGAGATGGATGACGAGATGCGTGCAGCCGCATTGCTTCGCGAAGCGATAATACTCCGCGTTGAGTTGATGCCGATACAGCCCAAGCCCGAGTTTCATGCAATCACGATTCGGGAAACGGCGAAAAAGTTCAATCTTGAATTTTCGCTGGCCGTCCGCAGTGCGCCATTGCGAATGTGGTTTGCACAAAGTTCAAATTGGATTTTCGCCGCGGTGGGGTATCCTATGCCGACCATGACCCGACTGTTCGCGCGCGGCAACCTTCTGGCGTTGCTTGTGTTTTTTCTCGGACTGCTTCCGCTTGACGGCGCGCAGTTTTACTACGACTGGGCGGCGACTCGTTTCACTGATATCCCAGCGCAGAGCGGCGCGACCAACGACCCGGATGGCGATGGCAGCGCCAATCTCGTGGAATTTGCCTTTGGCACCGAACCGCGTGTTCCCGATGGAATCACCGGCGCGGTGAATCCAAAATCCGGTTCGACGAACGGAACGAACGGAATATTTTCCGTCGAAGTGCTGGAGCGCGCGGGCCGCCAGCCGGGGGCGCAGATTGATTTGCAGCTTTCATCGCGGCTGGATGGGACGAACTGGTTTCGCCCGTGGTGGCTGCGAGGGACAACCAATTCGTTGCCGTCTGATCCGGCTGGTTCGGTCCGCGAATCCTTCACCACGCGGCTGCCGGGCACAAATCAGTGGTTCGTCCGCAGTTCGGTTCAATTGATTGAAGGGGGCGCAGAGGCCGCAAATTATTATGTGGCGACCAATGGCAGCGACGGCAACAACGGCACGTCCACCAACACACCATTCGCTACTTTGAACTTTGCCGCCACCAAGGCCAGCGCGGGCAATCTCATCTATGTGCGCGGCGGAACTTATAATTGGACCGCGCAGGCAACGCTCTCGCTTAGCGGCAGTCCGACGCAACCTATCCGCATCCGCGCTTATCCCGGCGAGCAGCCCGTATGTGATTTTTCAGGAGAACCGAGCGGCAAACACGGCATCCTGATCAGCGGCAACTGGTGGCAGATTTATGGTTTGGAAATCGTCCACGCCAATCACAATGGCATCCTGATTCAAGGCAGTTCCAATGTCGTCGAGCGTTGCGTCATCCATGAATCCGGCGACACCGGCCTTAATATCAGCGCCGGCGCCACCACACTCGCCAGTTCCAATCTTATCTTGAATTGCGATTCCTATCGCAACTATGACATAGGGGCCAACGGTGGCAACGCAGATGGGTTCACCGCCAAGTTTACCATTGGTCCGGGCAACGTGTTTCGTGGCTGTCGTTCCTGGAACAATTCTGACGACGGCTGGGATTTTTGGCGGGCAACCAACATGATTGTGGTTGACCACTGCATCACTTTCAGCAACGGCTTTAATGTTTTTGGCGTGTCCAATTTCGCTGGCGACGGCAACGGCTTTAAGATGGGCGGTGATTATCAACCCGGTCCGCATCGCTATCTGAACTGTGTTTCGTTCGGCAACCGGGTCAACGGCTACGACCAGAACAACAACACCGCCGGATTGACCGTGGACAATTGCACCGCGTGGGCCAACGGCGGTGCAAATTTCAATCTGAACCACGACTCGACCAACGCACCCATGGTAAGCGTCCACGTCGTCCGCAATAATTTGTCCATCGCCGGCCACAGCGCAGATTCGTTCCTCAACGGTTCACTGTTGACCAACAACAGTTGGCTGATCATAACCAATCCCGTAGCCAGCGCCACCGACCTGTTAAGCACGAACGCCGCTTACGCGCTTGCCCCGCGCCGCGACGACGGCAGTTTGTCGGAATCCTCGTTTCTGCGCCCCGTGCCAACTGGTCGTCTCGTCAACAAAGGCGCGAACATCGGCGAAACTTTTTCCGGCTCTGCGCCCGACCTCGGCGCGTATGAAACGCCGGAGTGGTGAAGATTCGGCGCGTCTCGACTTTGCCTGGCGCTCTGCTAACTTGTTTGCGTGAGCTTTGTTTCTGAATTCAATTCGTTGCCGCTCCCGTCGCTGGTGAAGCGGTCGCTGGACGCCAATGCCGGTTCGGTTCGCGGAAGCATGGCGAAATCGAAATTGTCACTGGCCGATTTCGCCACCCTGATTTCCCCGGCGGCTTCGGACTTTCTGGAGCACATGGGCCGCCGTTCGCATGTGATGACGCAGCAGCGTTTCGGCAAGGTCATCCGGCTGTTTGCGCCGCTCTACCTTTCCAACGAGTGCGTCAATAACTGCTCCTACTGCGGCTTTTCCCGTGACAACCCGATTTTGCGCGTGACGCTATCGCTGGAAGAAGTGCGGCAGGAGGCGCGCGCGCTGAAGGAACAGGGCTTCCGCAACATCCTGCTCGTCGCGGGCGAGCATCCGAAATTTGTCTCGAACAATTA
>PLZL01000280.1:9543-11423 GCA_003152145.1 Limisphaerales bacterium | reverse complement strand
GCACCGGCTTGCCGGCGGCCTTGGCCAATCGCGCTGCTTCAACGGCTTCCTGGTTGTTGGTTTTGCCGCCGAACCCACCGCCGACAAACGGGGTGATGACGTGGACTTTCTCCGACGGAAATCCAATCGCACCAGCAATCTGATCACGTGCGCCGAACGGATTTTGCGTCGAAGCCCAGACTGTCGCCTTGTCGCCTTCAATCTGGCACAGCGCAGCGTGCGGTTCCATCGGCGAATGAGCGACGTAACTGTTGAGATAAGTTAAATCGAATTGCTTCGCGGAATTCTTTTTGCCTTCGTCCAAATCGCCGCCGTGCGCCACCACGCGCGGCTCCGGCGCGACGCTGATCAAATGATCAAAGACCGTTTTGTCGTCGAAGGCCGCTACCGGCGTGTCGAACTCAGCCTTGATTTTTCCCAGCGCGACCTCGGCCACGTCGGGCAATTCGTGCAGCACCGCGACTAAATCGCCGTCCTGAACCACCTGGACTCCAGCGACGGCCTTGGCCGGCGCGGTGTCCATGCTCTTCAGCGTCGCGCCGTGCGCGGGCGGACGCAGAATCTTCGCGTAAAGCATCCCCGCCACGCGGATGTCCGCCGCGTAATGCGCCTTGCCAGTGACCTTGGCCTCGCCATCGCGCCGCGCGTGTGACTGGCCGGAGATTTTGAATTGGGTTGGATCTTTTAACAGGGGCTTGGCTTCAACGCGGCGCTCGATTTTTTGTCCCTTCGCGAGCTGGCCGTAGGTGATTTTGTTTTTCGGGTCCTGCTGGTCGGAAATGACGCCGCCCTTGGCGACAAGTTGCGTTTGCGGAACCTTGAGCGCGTCGGCGGCCAGTTCCAGCAAAACGGCCCTCGCTTCCGCCGCCGCCGCGCGCAGCGCCGGGCCGAAAATGCGCGTTGTCATCGAGCCGAACGTGCCCATGTCCCACGGACATAAATCGGTGTCGCCCATCACGATGTCCACGGTATCCAGCGGCGTGTCCAATTCCTCGGCCAGCATCTGCGGCAATGACGTGATGATTCCCTGTCCCATTTCGATTTTGCCGGTGAAACATGTGACGCGCCCGTCCTCGCCGATGCGCAGGAAGGCGTTGAAATCGGACGGCAGACGACCGCCGCGAGGCCGCCTTGTCTCCTCCTGGCCGAACAATAGATCGTTGATTGCGACAAAAATGACAATCCCGCCGCCGACGCGCTTGAGAAAATTCCGCCGGTTGCTGGCGAAGAAATCCTCGTAGTTGTGGATGTCGCGGAAATTGGCCTCGAGAAAGTCGTTTGTGTTCATTGGGCTCCTTTCAATTCGGCGGCGGCCTGCTGCATGGCTTGAACGATGCGGACGTGCGCACCGCACCGGCAGAAATTATTTTCAAGGCCGGACCGGATTTCCTTTTCCGACGGTTGCGGATTGAATTTCAGCAGGCTGACCCCGGTGAGAATCATGCCCGGCGTGCAAAAGCCGCACTGCATGCCGTCATGATCCATGAACGCTTTCTGCAACGGATGCAGTTTCCCGTCCTTCGCCAGGCCTTCGATGGTCACCACTTCCTTGTCCTTCACGTCTTTGACTTTTAAGAGACAGGAGCGCGTCGCCCGCTGGTTGATCAGGACGGTGCAGGAGCCGCAATGGCCTTCGCCGCAGCCGTATTTGGTGCCGGTCAGTCCGAGGTCGGTCCGCAACACCCACAAGAGCGGGCGGTTGCCGTCCACGTCCAACTGGACAGGCTTGTCGTTGAGTTTGAAAGAAATTGTGTCAGTCATTTTGTCCTCCGGTTTAAGAGCGCTCTGTTCACGCACTGCCATGGCGATTGGGAATCCATGGCTCAATTTTTTAACCCAATTTGCCATGCTGTCAAATCAGAATTGCAGGTAATTTGCCG
>PLZL01000280.1:0-9534 GCA_003152145.1 Limisphaerales bacterium | reverse complement strand
TCGGCGATTTTTATGAGATGTTTTTTGAAGACGCGCAAACCGGCGCGCAATTGCTGAACCTCGCGCTCACAGCGCGCAACGGCGTGCCGATGTGCGGCCTGCCGCATCATGCGTCGAATGCCTACATCGGCCGGCTGCTCAAGGCCGGACGAAAAGTCGCCATCTGCGACCAGCTCGAAGACGCCCGGCCCGGCAAACTCGTCAAACGCGAGGTCACCCAAATCCTCTCGCCCGGCACGCATTTTGATGAGCGGATGCTTGTCGCGGAGCGGAATAATTTTCTGGCCGCCGTCTGTCCACGCGGAAAAATCTTCGGCCTCGCGATCGTGGATTTGACCACCGGCGATTTCCTGACGACCGAACTGGAAAACGATTCCGCGCTCCTGACCGAACTCGAACGCCTGCGCCCGGCGGAAATTATTTTTCCGACCGAGGCCGCTTCGCTGCACGATTTGCTGCGTAATTCATTCAAAATCTTGAACGGCTACGACGATTGGACATTCGCGCCGGAAACCGCCGTGTTTACCGTGCGCGAGCATTTCAAGGTCGCGTCGCTCGATGGTTTTGGATTGAAGGAAAAAAATGCGGCTATCGGCGCGGCGGGCGGCGCACTGCATTACCTCACGCAAAATCTGCGCCGCGACGTGAAGCACCTCACGCGAATTTCGTTTTACCAGCGCAGCGATTTTCTCACGCTCGATTACACGACGCTGCGGCATCTGGAGATTCTCGAGCCGCTGCACCATGACGCGCCGCGCAACGCCTCGCTTTATGGCGTGTTGAACCGCACCGCCACACCGATGGGCGCGCGGCTGTTGCGCCAATG
Organism: Limisphaerales bacterium; assembly: GCA_003152145.1. Next base: position 8,708 of record PLZL01000280.1, on the reverse strand, counting down.
GCTTTCGCAGCCGCTTGCGGCCGTCGAGCCGATCCGCCGGCGTCAGGTCGCAGTTCAAATGTTCATCGAAAATTCCTTCGGCCTCGACGCCTTTCGCCAGCAGCTTGCCAATGTGCGTGATCTCGAACGCACGCTGGGCCGATTGAGTTCCGGCAGCGGCAATGCGCGTGACCTTGTCGCACTGCGAGTAGCGCTGGAGCAGGTTCCCGCATTGAAACAAACACTTGCCACCGTAGGACAGGCGTCGCGCCTGTCTCCAAATTCGGAAAAAAATCTCCCGAAGTTGGAAGATTCAGAAAATAATGAGACAGGCGTGACGCCTGTCCTACTGGAAAACCTCGCTGCGCAAATTTCCGAATCGCCCGACCTCGTTGAATTGATTTCCCGCGCCATCGTGGACGAGCCGCCGCTGCCCATCAAGGAAGGCGGCATGATTCGCGACGGTTTTGACGCCGCGCTCGACGAACTTCGCACCGCCCAGCGCGGCGGCAAGGATTGGATTGCCAAATTGCAGGCGGATGAAATCACGCGCACCGGCATTTCGTCGCTGAAAGTCCGGTTCAATTCCGTTTTCGGCTACTACATCGAAGTCACCAAATCGAACCTCGACAAGGTCCCGCAGCATTACATCCGCAAGCAGACCGTCGCCAACGGCGAGCGTTTCATCACGCCGGAGTTGAAGGAAATGGAAGGCAAAATCCTTGGCGCGGAGGAGCGCAGCGTGAAATTGGAATACGAATTGTTCCAGCGCGTGCGCGAGGAAGTGCTGGGGCAACTGCCAAAAATCCAGCAGACCGCCTCCGCTCTGGCGCAACTGGACGTGCTTGGGTCATTTGCCGAAACCGCGCGCTTGCATAATTACATTCGTCCGCAAGTCGGCGACGAAGGTGTCATTCAAATTCGTGACGGGCGGCATCCGGTCTTGGAACAGCAACTCGTTGAGGAACGCTTCGTGCCGAATGACACGGGATTGGCGAGCTGCGGATTTTCTTCTCCCTCTCCGCCGCAGAGGGGGGGAGAGGGCTGGGGTGAGGTGGCGCAAATCAAATCCCCTCACCCGGCCTCCGGCCACCCTCTCCCCGCCGGGCGGGGCGAGGGAGAAAAATTTGCGCAAATCGCCCTCATCACCGGGCCGAACATGGCGGGCAAATCCACTTACATCCGGCAGGTCGCGCTGCTGACCCTGCTCGCGCACACCGGTAGTTTTGTGCCGGCGGCGGAAGCGCGGATTGATCTCGCGGACCGTATTTTCACGCGCATCGGTGCGAGCGATGATTTGTCGCGCGGGCAAAGCACGTTCATGGTGGAGATGACCGAGACGGCGAACATTTTGAACAACGCCACGCCGCGCAGCCTCATCGTGCTGGACGAAATCGGTCGCGGCACCAGCACGTTCGACGGCCTTTCGCTCGCGTGGTCCATTGTCGAGCATCTGCACAATCAAGTCGGCGCAAAAACGTTGTTCGCTACGCATTACCACGAGCTGACGGAACTTTCGGCGCGGCTGCCGCGATTGAAAAATTTCAACGTCGCCGTGCGCGAGTGGCATGACCAGATTGTCTTTCTCCGAAAAATTGTCGAGGGCGGCACGGACAAGAGCTACGGCATCCAGGTCGCGCGGCTGGCGGGCGTGCCGAAGGAAGTTTTGGAACGCGCGAAACAGATTCTTGGCAACCTCGAAGAATCCGAACTCACGCCCGAAGGCAACGTGCGTCAATCTGCGCGCCGCGATCAAGACCGCGACAAATTGAAAACGCTCGCCCCGCCGCCGCAGATGGATTTGTTTGGGTAAAATTATGGAATGACTATGGCGAGTTTCGTTTGGAACAGAGACCCCGAAGAAGCGTATTCCAATCCCTACGAATACGGTGCTCAAGAGCAATTTGTTCGCGAGGCTAAAAAAATTCTCTCACGACTTTGCAAAGTTCTAGGCAAGCATAATCTACACTTTAACCGTGACGCATGCAGCCTTCAAAAAGCAACTTGGATGCTCCACAATGACACAATAAATGCTTTACGCGAAGCACTGTCCTTGCTGGAAAAGAAGAAACACGAACTTGTAGGTCGGATATTCCGTGATGTTTGGGAATCCTGCCAATTGGTCGAATATTTTCTTTCGAGTAGCCCTCAAAGCCAAGGCGATCTTAAAAAATGGTTCGACAACGAAGTGATTAGCCACAAATCAATCCGAGAGCGGCTGGAAAAATCTGGAAGAAAAGCAGAGGCCGAAGAAAAAAGACAAAGACAACGAGAACTTTCAAAATTTACTCATCGGACTTACCGGGCCTTGTTGAAGGGTTACAGTCTCGGCGGGGACGACAAGATGGTTTACGACGGCTTCACGAAATATTCCGTAGCCCCGCACACATTGTCGGCTTATTACGCAATACTTGGAGACTTGATTTTTCAGACTTTGGGATCTATGAAAAAATCAAAGTTTATTTCAAAAGAAGAAGCCAAAAAGATTTTGAGGCAAAGTCTGGAGAAAACAACCGTTCCCAGAAAATTTGCTCCAATTTGACTTAAAAGTCTTCACGGTTTCAGCTATTTCACAAACAGCTTATTTTCATTCCTGCCAGACGGTGACACCCGCAATGGGCACGTCGCGTGTGCCGATGAGAATTTTGGCGTTGGGTGGAATGGGAGCCTGCTGGTTCTTATCGGTGAAGTTCGTCGCGACCCAGAAACCGTCGCGCCAGTCCACGAGAAAACCGTCGGCAAGATTTTCCACCGGCACGTTGGCGCGCGTGAAGGCGTCGCGGATGAGTTGCGCTTCGAGGTCGCCGTTCGTTGAATCCACGCCGATGTAGGTGACCGTGCCTTTGCCGAGCTTGCGCGTCACGGCGGCGGGTTTGCCGGCGTAAAATTGGTCGGCGTGCGTGGCCACGACGGTTGTGTCGGCGTCGGGTTCAAGGATTTCCGCCCAGCTCGTCCAGTCGTAGGAATTTCCGTCCGCAGTGATTTTGCCGGAATACGGCGCGGGCAGCGTGTCGTAGAATTTTATTTTCGCGCCGATGAGATCGAGGATGGGCATCGCCCATGGGCCTTCCCAAAGATGTCCACGACGATCCTTCTGCCCGGTGCGGCAGGTGATGATGAGATTGCCGCCCTGCTCCGCGTAATCTTTCCAGCGTTGCACGAGCTTTTCATCCACGAGCTGGACGGCGGGCACGACGAGGAACGGATACTTGTTGAAATCCTTTTCCTCGGTGATGACGTCTACAGGAGCGCCAACTCGTTTGAGCGCGCGGTAGGATTTCAAGATGTGCCCCATCGTGTCCCAGCGGATGGTTTGTTTATGATCGTCAATGTTCCATCGGCTTTCGACGTTGTAGAGCAACGCGGTGCGGCGCGCGGCGTAGGCGGCGGGTTCTTTGGCGTCGGGCTTCAGATTTGCGCGGAGCAAATTCATTTCCTGCGCGGCCTGCGAATATTGTTCGCCGCCGGGCGTTGGCGTGACGCCGTCCGTGCCGACGAGGCCGTAGTGATATTGTTCCGCGCCGGAGAGCGGTTCGCGGTAGCGATAGGTGCAGACGATCTTCGCGTCCGCCGCGAAGGCGCGCATAATCCAGAGATGAATCGCGCCGGGATACGGCTGCGGATTCACGTCGCCCCAATTCACCTGGCCGGGCTGCAATTCCATCAAGCCTTCAAAGCCGTTGATGCTCCGATGAAAATCATGCGAGAAGGACATCTCCGCCGCGCCGCCGAGACGGAAACCGAGCGGACCGTCGTTGAGATTTCCGTGCGCCGGATAATGTGTCCAAGTGATGATCTCAAAATCATTTCCCATCAGCGCGGGATTCACCGCGCCGAACATGTGCATGAAGTTGCTCGTGATCCATTGGCGGTGGCCGCAATACTTGCGCAGGATGCCAGTCTGAAAACGCAAATAATCCGCCGCCTCGTCGGTGAACCAGCGTTGCGCATCCAGTTCCGCGTGCTCGTTGATTTGCGCGACGAGTTCCTTTGAATTCGGGATGCGAATCTGGTCGAAGTTCTGATACATCTGCGACCAGAAGGCGTCGCCCCAGGCTTCGTTCAACTTGTCAATCGTGCCGTATTTGCTTTTCAACCACGCGCGGAACTTCGCCTGGCTGGCGTCGTCGTAGGACGGCTCTTTGCCGTAATGACTCAATTCATTGTCGAGCTGCCAGCCCCAGACGCGCGGGTCGTTGCCGTAACGTTTGCCGAGTTCGTTGACTATTTTGCCGACGTATTCGCGATACACCTCCGAACTCCAGTTCCCCTGCTGCCGCGTGCCGTGCAACATGCGCCGGCCATCGGCATCTACCATCAGAATTTCAGGGTGCTTTTCAGAAAGCCAGACCGGCGGCGTGGGGCTGGGTGTGCAGAGAACAACTTTCAATCCCTGGTCGGCGCAGAGCTGGATGTTGCGATCGAGCCAGGCGAAATCGAATTTGCCTTCCTCCGGCTCCATGAACGCCCACGCGAACTCGCCCATGTGGACGAATTCCAGATTAAGCTTCTTGATGTTGGCGATGTCGCGCGCCCACTGATTCGACGGCCACGCCTCCGGGTAATAATAAACGCCGATGCGCATGAGGTCGGATTGCGGAAAAGCCGGCGCGTTGGTCGCCGCGCGGGCTGAGCAGACAGATATTACCAAGGCCGCGAGAAGGATTTTGATTTTCATAAATTTTGAACGGTGGATTTATTTTATGTCACGGCTTCAACCGATGCACGAACCAATCAATCGCCACGCGCAGGACCGCGAAAAGCTGAAGCAGCTTGCCCTGCCGCCACAAATGGATTTGTTGGAAGCTTGACGCTATTGTGGCAATTTATGCTCGGGAACAGAGCAAGTTGGAGGCTCGCCAACCGGGCCGATTGTGTAAGTTCCGCCCGCCGGACACTTGGGAAGATTTCCACTGGCACCCAGCTTGATGTAGGGCTTGATGTCCGCCTCGGTGACCGGCGTGCCGTTCGTTTTGTTATTTTCCAATGCCCATTCATTTTTTGCGCCGTCAATCTGGCGCAGGTTGTTGATGCACGCGTTTTGCATTGATATATCGCGCGCCTTGACAAAATTTGGAATCGCAATGGCCATCATCAAGGGAATAAAAAGAATCGCGCACGCGATTCCCAAATAACCCGTGACCAAACCCGCGATGGCCATGCCCTGTCCCGTAAGCGCGCCGCCGGAATGCTTGATTTTGGAAAGCGCCTTGTGCCCGCATATCACGCCGGGAATGGCGGCGAAAATAGTGAAGCAAGCCAGACTCAATATTCCCAGCACCAGGCTCCAGATTGCCAAGGCGGAAGTTTTGGGCTGTGGAACGACGCCGAGTGGAGGAGGAGTTGTTTCGTTCATAATGTTTGACGGGTTTTCGGCTTGAAAGCCTTCGACGGTTTCATGCTGGCCGCCACTGCTGAAAAGTCAATGGCAAATCCGGCGCACAAAATGGCTGCGCCTTTACGCCGCGTGTGATAAAAACACACCGATATGACAAGCTCTTCCATTCCTGACCAATTGCGGAAACACGAAATCCCCGGACGCGTCGCCATCGTCAACGGAGACGGCGGGTTGCCAAAAGTCGTCGTCACCACCAAATCCAGCGCGGCGGAGATTTATCTGCTCGGCGCGCACATCACCGGCTTCCAGAAAAACGGCGGGCCGCCGCTGCTGTTCATGAGCGCCAAAAGCTGGTTCGCGCCGGGCAAACCGATTCGCGGCGGCGTGCCGGTTTGTTTCCCGTGGTTCGGCCCGCGCGATGGCGAACCGGCGCACGGCTTCGCGCGCATCACGGAATGGGAAATGGTCAAAACTTCTACGACACCGGACGGTATGGTGACGTTGAATTTTCGTCTGCCGGAAATTCCCGAACGCCCCGCCTGGAAAAATCTCCGCACAGAATTTGTCGTGGCCGTTTCCGACAAGCTGACAATGGAATTGACCGCCACGAACAATTCATCAACAGCGATGGAAATTGAAAATTGTCTGCACACCTATTTTCACGTCGGCGACATCAGCCAGGTTTCAATTGTCGGCCTGCAAGGCGCGCCATTTCTGGACAACGCGGCGGGCGGCAACGGCGCTCGCAAAGTTGAAAATGATTCTGTGCTGCGCATCACGAAGGAGACAAATCGCATTTATCCCGACTCAGCCGGCAAGGTGGAAATTCGCGATGACAATCTCAAGCGAATCATCCGCGTGGAGAAACTCAATTCCAACTCCAGCGTCGTCTGGAATCCGTGGACGACGCAGAAATTGCCGGACGACTTCGACCCGGCGGAGCATAAACACATGGTCTGCGTGGAATCCGGCAACGTGAAGCAGAATAAAATTTCACTCGCGCCGGGTAAAACCTCGGCGCTGATAGTCGTTTTGAGCAGCGTCCCGTTGAAATGATTTCCGTCATCGAAAACCAGCCCATTGGTGCGGATTTGATTTCTAAAGTTGAAGAAATCTTTTCGCCAACGGGCATCTTGTCGCGGGCGAAGAACTTTGAGTTCCGTCCGCAGCAACAGGAAATGGCCGTGGCGGTGGCGCGCGCGTTGCAAAACCGCGAACATCTCGCCGTCGAGGCCGGCACAGGCGTCGGCAAGTCGCTCGCGTATTTGGTTCCGGCGATTTTGTTCGCGGTGGCGCAGAAGAAAAAGGCCATCGTTTCCACGCACACCATCAATTTGCAGGAGCAGCTCACGGAAAAAGATTTGCCGATGCTCGCAGATGTGCTCGGCGCACTCGCCGCGCCAGTGAAATTCAGCTTCTCAATGCTCAAAGGCCGCGCGAATTATCTCTGCACGCGCCGGCTCCAAAAGGCGATGCAGCAAAGCGGCAACCTGTTCACGTCGTCCGAAGCCGAGGAATTGCAGCGCATCTACGAATGGTCGAAGGAAACCAAGGACGGCAGCCTCTCGGATTTCGACGTCGAGCCGGATCCGAAAGTCTGGGCGCTGGTCTGCTCTGAACGCGGACTTTGCTCGCCAAAAGTCTGCGGCTTCCCGTCCGATTTCGCCAAGGATCACGGCGTCTGTTTTTTTCAGCGTGCGCGGAACAAGTTCCTTTCGTCGGATGTGCTGGTGCTGAACCACACGCTGTTTTTCACGCTGCTCGGCGGGATTGATGAAGAACAGGAAGGCGGCATTTTGTTCAAGAACGACTTCGTGATTTTCGACGAGGCGCACACGATGGAAAGCGTGGCGTCGCGGCATATCGGCTTGAGCGTGTCGAGCGGGCAGGTGCGTTACGCGCTGAACCGGCTCTGGAATCCGCGCACGGAAAAAGGATTGCTCGCCACGCTACGAAAGGGCGGTGCGGTGAAACTTGTGGCCGATATTTTGAGCGAAGCCGACAAATTTTTTGAGAACGTCGAGACCGCGTGCGAGGAAATCCAGAAATCCGCCGGTAGAAATAGATTCGGCGGCGGCGAAACCAGCGAACGCCGCCGCGCGTGGACCGAACTGCGCATCCGCCGCGCCGAACTGGTGAAGGACAACGTCACGCTGCCGATTCAACGCCTGCGCGAAGCCGTCAGCGAGCTGATCAAATTGAGCGAGGACAAGGACATCGGGCAGGAACTCGTCGAGTGCAACCGCCGCCTTGCAGAACTGCGCGATGAGGTGAAGGCGTTCCTCGAACAAAGCGCCGGCGACCACGTTTACTGGGTTGAACGCAGCGGCAAGACGCACAAAAATCTTTCACTCAATGCCGCGCCGGTGGACGTCGCCGATTTTTTGCGGCGCCGATTGTTCGAGAGCGACACGAGCATCATCATGACCAGCGCGACGCTGGCCACCGTAGGACAGGCGTCGCGCCTGTCTCTAAATAAAAAAGAGAAATTGGAGACAGCCACGACGGCTGTCCTACGGCCAAGGAAACCCGTAACCGCGCCGGTTCCTGTCTTGCCCTTTATTCCGTTCGATCCCGATGCGCCAGTTGCAAAGACAGGACGGCATTTGCCGCACTGGACACAGGCTGGCTGCGCCTACTTCGTTACGTTCCGGCTGGCGGATTCCATCCCGAAGGACAGGCTGGTTCAGTGGCGGACGGAATTATCCGATTGGTTGCGGAAGAATCCCGAACCCCGCACGGCGGAGCAGGACGCGGAATACGCCGGGTTGTTTGCCGAACGCTTCCACCGCTGGCTGGATGACGGTCTGGGCGAATGCTGGTTGCAACAACCGGAGATTTCAATTTTGGTCGAAGAGGCGCTGCGATTCTTTGACGGCCAACGTTATTGGCTCGGCCACTTTGTTGTAATGCCAAATCACGTTCACGTTCTGGTCAGGCCAACCGGCGACAACACGCTTTCCGAAATCCTTCATTCCTGGAAATCGTTCACGGCGAAAAAAATCAACATCGTGCTGGGACGTGAAGGCCATGTCTGGCAGGACGCATCATTTGACTGCATCGTGCGCGACGAAGCGGCACTGGGAAAATTTTCGACTTACATTCAGGAAAATCCCGTGAAAGCCAAGCTGTCCGAAGGAGAATTTCGCCTTGGCTTCGGCAGCAGTGTCGGCGGGCCAACCGCAGGACAGGCTTCCAGCCTGTTTCATTCTGAACAGAAAAAGTTAGAGACAGGCGCGACGCCTGTCCTACGCAAAGACGCGCTCGCTTACTTTGTCAGGCGTGTCGGTTGCGAGTCAGCCACGCAGTTGCAGGTCGGCACGCCGTTTGATTACGAGCGGCAGATGAAATTGTTCGTTGCCAAAAAGATGCCCGACCCGCGCGAGGCCGG
>PLZL01000415.1 GCA_003152145.1 Limisphaerales bacterium | reverse complement strand
CACGCGGCCCAAAACGAGCAGCGTGTGGAATTGGCGGACTAAATCCCGGTTCATCGCGCCGGAAGGAAACCAGAAAAATCAGCGGCTGGCGAGTCCGCGTTCGGCCAGACGCATGGCGTCGTTTAATTGCATGACCGGTTGACTGTCATCCGCCAAAAAGATGCGCCGAAATCGGGATTTGGCAAGATGCAAACCGGCGTTGACACCCGCGACGCAAACGTATAGTTTATGCAGACCATGTTGATGCGCATTAGTCTGATTGTGGCCATACTTGCGGCGCTGGGCGCTGGCACGCTGAATGTTCTTCAGGTGCGCGACCATATCAACACGCTGATTGCCCAGCGCAATGACGAACACGACCACCGTGTGACTGCCGAGACTGATCTCGCCAAGACGAAGCAGACTTTGGCCACGACGCAAAAAAATCTGGCGGATACACAGCAGCAATTGACAGATGCGCAGGCCGCGCGCAAAAAGGCCGAGGACACCGCCGCCGCGCAGATCAAACGCGCCGATGATTTGTCCGACAAACTCACCAAGGCCACACAGGAGCGCGACGCCGCGCAAGCTGATTTGGCCGCTTACAAGGGCACCGGCAAGTCGCCCGAAGAAATCCTCAAGCTCGTTGCCTTGATCAAGCAGGATCAGGACACCATTAATGCCCTCAATGAAGAAGGGAAGAAACTCAACCGAACGATCGTTCGCCAGCAAAATCAGTTAAATGAGCTCCTAGGAAATGAGAATTATGTCGTGCCACTCCCCGCCGGCCTCCAAGGCAAGGTGGTCGTGGTGGATCCAAAATGGGATTTTGTCGTGTTAGACATCGGTGATGAGCAGGGCGTGTTGCAGGACGGCGAACTGCTGGTCAGCCGCGACGGGAAACTGGTTGCCAAAGTCATCGTCCGCACCGTGGAAAAGGACCGCTGCATCGCGAATATCGTGCCCGGCTGGAAGCTGGGCGAGGTTTTTGAAGGCGACGAAGTCACGCCGGCGCATCCGGCTTCCTGACATGAAACGCAGTGCCGTTCACTGGCTCTGGCTGTTCGCTTTGGGCGCGGTGCTTTTCGGCGTCAACGGGTGCGCCACCAACGAGGCTGACAATGCCTCCGTCCGTCCGTGGAACACCCCGCAGGGCTGGGAGGGCGGCATTCCCATGATGAACCAGCAGCACGAATAGGCACATTTACCCCGCAGTCCTCACGCAGCGCGTCGGCGTCAAAATAAAATTCATTTGCCTGTCATGTGTTCCCGTCGGCACGTCGTCCGCGATTTGTTCATCAAAGGCGATGCCGCACTTCACGCCGCGCGTTTCCGCCAGCATGCAGTCGTAAAAACCCCTGCCGCGACCAAGCCGGTTTCCGCGCAAATCAAAAGCGACTCCGGGAACGAGAACCAAATCAATTTGATTCAGCGGAATTTCAAAGCAACTTGGGCCAGGCTCGCGGATGCCAAATTGCCCGATGGCAATTTCGATTCGTGGATTTTGGACGCGGCGCGCGGCGTAACTCCGGTCCGCCGGATGAAAACGGGGCAGGGCGGCAATTTTTCCGCTGGCCACGGTTTCTTCCAGCAGCGGCCACACGTCTGCCTCATCCGGCAACGGCGCGAAAAACAGAATCGAGACCGCGTTTTTCCAGAAAGATTGTTTCTTCAGCCGGGCGCAAAGTTGCGCCGAGGCGTCGTCGCGTGCCGCCGGGGGAATATTCTTCAGCACGGTGCGGATTTGTTTTCGCAACGCGGCTTTTTGTTTTTGAAAAGAAGCAGCCATATTCAATTTGGTTTATGGGCTTTCTTCAAACAAAGCCAACCCCGTGCGCGGAAGTTTGCATCCATCGAATGACGCAATTTCATCAATGGATTCGACTCTAATTACCGGCGGATCGGAGGCGTCATTTTCGCAAGCGTTACGCAACTTTGGATCATTTCTCAAGAGTTCAATGGCGATAGCTTCTGCTTGCTCGGCATTTGGAACTTCGACAAAAGCGGTCGTATAGAATCCATACTTGCGCGGAGGTTTTTCATCCTCACGAATGAAACAATTGTTTCCTGTGACGAGAACCTTAAACTTTTTCATCGCAAGATTTACTTTTGTTTCCTTTGCGCAACTTTGAAAATTCCGCGCGCCACTTCTCAAGCCGTTCTTTGATCTTTTTTTCCACGCCCTCTTCCGTCGGCTCGTAATAAATCCTGTCCGCGCCGAGATAATCCTGCGCGACAAAATGGCCGGGATGGTCGTGCGCGTATTCGTAGCCTTTGCCGTGACCCAGCCGTTCCGCGCCCTTGTAATGGGTGTCGCGCAAATGATCCGGCACGGCCAGCGTGCGGCCCGATTTCACATCTACAAGCGCCGCGTCAATCGCAACAATCGCGCTGTTGCTCTTGTTTGCGGTTGCAATGTAAATTGTTGCTTCGGCCAGCGGAATCCGCGCTTCCGGCCAGCCGACAAATTCCGACGCCGCCAACGCCGCGTTCGCCAGAACCAAAGCCATCGGATCCGCCAAGCCGACGTCCTCGGCCGCGCAAATTACGATGCGCCGCGCGATGAAGCGCGGGTCTTCGCCNNGGGTCGCTGCCGCGCATGGATTTAATGAACGCGGAAATGGTGTCGTAATGCGCGTCCTCGTCGTCATAGACCACGGCCTTTTTCTGGATGCTCTGCTCGGCGGTGGCCAGATTAATGTGGACGACGCCCTTCTTGTCCGGCGCGCTCGTCAGCGCGGCGATTTCCAGCGCGTTCAATGCCTTGCGCGCGTCGCCGTCGGAAATCTTGGCGAGATGGCGCAGTGCATTTTCCTCTGCTTGAATTTTCAGATAGCCGAGGCCGCGATCTTCGTCGGCCAGCGCACGTTGCAGCAGTGAAAAAAGCTCATCTTCGGTCAGCGGGCGCAGCTCGAAAATCTGCGAGCGCGAGACGAGTGGTGAATTGACGAAGAAAAACGGATTGTNNACATCCGGCAGCAGCACGTCCTGCTGCGCCTTATTGAAGCGATGAATCTCGTCAATGAACAGGATGGTCGGTTGGCCGGTGTTTTCAAGCCGGTTTGACGCGCTGGCCAGCACGCGGCGCATATCGGCCACGTTGGACTCGACGCCACTCAAGCGCTCGAACTTGCTTTTGGTCTGCCGCGCGATGATTTGCGCCAGCGACGTCTTGCCGGTGCCGGGCGGCCCAAAAAAGATCAGCGATTGAATGCGGTCGGCTTCAATCGCCCGGCGCAGCAATTGTCCCGGCGCAAGAATGTGCGTTTGCCCGGCAAACTCGTCGAGGTTGCGCGGACGCATCCGCGCGGCGAGCGGCTGGTTGCGCGACAATTCCGCCGCCGGGGGATTTTCCGGCTTTGGTTTGTCTGCAAACAAATCGTTCCGCGGCATGGGGCAAGAATATCACCGATGCGGACGGTTGCCCAAAGGAAAACACACGGTGAGCATTTATTCAAAAGGTTGACTGCTTTGATTGATAAGGACAAAATGCCGTTGATGGGCGGCACTACAGATTCAAAGATGGTGATGCTGGTTTGCGTCGGCGGACCGGACCGGGGCAAGCGTATCGCCGTCACCGAACAGCCCGCGGCCATTGGCCGTGCCAGCGCGTGCGAACTGGCCAGTGACGATCCCGATGTGGCTGAACGCCACGTTATAGTGCAGCTTGACGGTGGCAAACCCTCCTTCAAAGTTTCCGATGGCTGTGCGGTTTTTGTGGACGGCCGGCGTGACCCGCAGGGCCGGCTCGAACCGCGCCAGCAACTCCGTATTGGCCGTTCCCTGTGGCAGGTGGAGACGGGCGGCGGTGGCGTTGATATTTCCTCCTTCTTGAGCAACATTGGCGGGCGCATCAGCGACGTGGCCGGCTTGGAAAAAATTGAAGGATTCAGTCCGGCTGCCATGTTTTCCGAGGTTTGGCGCAAGCGGACGGATGAGGAGATGGAACAGTATTTTGCCGTTGGCACGCCCTCGACCACGCCGCCGCTCAACGAGGTTGACACCAACTGGCCAAAGCCGTGGCTGTTTTTGAAGACGTTTGTTCTGGCGGCCATTGTCTACGCCGGATTTGTGTTCGCCTACAACACTTTCAACAACGTCCTCGTCCTGCCGGGGATGCTGACCATCGGGGCGTTTGTGATTCCATTTTCACTGTTCATTTTTTTCTTCGAGATGAACGTGCTGCGCAACGTGCCGTTGTATCAGGTTTTGAAACTGGTGTTTCTGGGCGGCATCCTGTCTGTCCTCCTGTCGTTGCTGCTCTATCAATGGACGAAACTGGACACGTGGATGGGCGCCGCCGGCGTCGGACTCATCGAGGAATCTGGCAAGGCGGCGGCGTTGTTGCTGGTGATCAACAAGCTGAAATACCGCTGGACGCTCAATGGCATGCTGTTTGGCGCCGCCATTGGCGCGGGTTTTGCCGCGTTTGAATCCGCGGGCTACGCCTATTCCAGCGGAGTTGACTTGGGCGATAATGCCATGCTCCACAGCATCACGGTCCGTGGGGTGTTGAGCATTTGTGGCGGCCACGTCTTGTGGGCGGCGCTGATTGGCGGAGCGCTGTGGCGCGTTCGTAGCGATGAAAAATTTCGCTGGGAAATGTTGAAGGACATCCGGTTTTTGCGCGTGTTCGGCTTGTGCGCCGGGATGCACGCAATTTGGGATTCGCCGTTTAGCCTGCCATTCTACCTGAAATACATCGCGCTGGGATTCGTGGCGTGGGTGGCGTTGTTAAGCCTCATCCAATCCGGCCTGCGGCAGATCCGCGCCGCGCAGGCGGCGGGCGCGACGGAATATTTCAAAAAACAAAAAGTGGCAGAGAGCACGGCGGCAAAGCTGTGATATGGGGGGTTATTCCGCTCTCCTTCTTCGTCGAAGCTAAAACGTGAGAGCGAGGCAGATTGGCGGATCAGAAATGGCAAATCTTAGACAAAAAACCCCGCCCTTGCCGTGTGCGACAGTATCTCTTGAACATGTTATACAACATGCGGAACCCGCCGGGCTGCTTTCGACTTCCAGTAAAGGCATGTCGGCCACAACCACAGATTGGCTCCTTTGATCGTTTTACTACGGTTCAGGGATTTGTAGCTAATCACGAACAGGGCAGGGTAAATCTGGTTTCAATTTCCAAAGAACGTTGCTGACTAATTCTGCTTAACTAATCGCGCCGACCGCGCCATTTCACAAGAACTATTTTCAAAAATATTTCGCGTTGCGGCAATTCAAAACTTGCGCTCGCCCGCGCGAAACTTTTTCATTAAGCTTTCTAACCGTTTCAAATGATGACGCCCGCGCAAATCCGCTCAAGCAGCCAGGTCCGGAAGGACTTCCTCGATTTTTTCAAGTCGAAGCATCACACCATCGTGCCGTCTTCGAGCCTCATGCCCGACTCGCCGAACCTCCTGTTCACGAACGCCGGCATGAACCAGTTCGTCCCGATTTTTCTCGGCCAGACCAAATGTCCCTACACGCCAGGCCGAGCCGCTGACACGCAAAAGTGCATCCGCGCCGGCGGCAAGCACAATGACCTCGAAGACGTCGGTCTCGACACCTATCACCACACGTTCTTCGAGATGCTCGGCAACTGGAGCTTCGGAGATTATTTCAAAAGGGAAGCCATTGAATGGGCGTGGGAACTCGTCGCTGAGAAATGGAAATTTCCAGCGGCGCGGCTTTATGCGACGGTTTATTCGCCGGACAAATCTAAAAAAGATCCGAGTGAATTTGACCAGGAAGCTTGGAATTGCTGGGCCGAAAAATTTCGCATCGTCGGACTCGACCCGAAAATTCACATCGTCAGCGGCGGCAAGAAGGACAATTTCTGGATGAT
>PLZL01000218.1:684-2674 GCA_003152145.1 Limisphaerales bacterium | reverse complement strand
TGTGCTGCGTGATGCCGCCGGCCTCACCCGCCGCGACATCCGATTTGCGGATGACGTCGAGCAGCGAGGTTTTGCCGTGGTCCACGTGGCCCATGATGGTCACGACCGGCGCGCGCGGCTTGAGCTGTTCCGGTTTGTCGTCGGTGTCGAGTTCGACTTTTTTAGCCGGCGCGTGAACCACGCCGCCGCCGCGTTCGCGCTTTTCCACTTCAAACCGGAAGCCGTATTTCGCGCAAAGCTGCTGGGCGATATTTTCGTCAATCGCCTGGTTAACCGTGGCAAAAACGCCCAGCTTGATCAAATCGCCGATGATGATGAACGGCTTTTGCTTGAGCTGCTCGGCGAGTTCGCGGACGACAATCGGCGGCTTGATGATGATGATCTCGGCGGTATCCGGCGCGACGAATTTCGGGGCCGACGGTGCGGGGGCTTTGGCCGGCTCACGCGCGGGCTGCGGCGCCTGGCGGCCATCGCGGGAGCGCTGAAATTGCCGCCGCGAGTCTGTTTTTTGCGGCGCGCCCGGGCGCGCCGGCGCCGGTTTGGCGCTTCCGCCTTTTTCGCCGGCGCGCGCTGCCGGGCGCGATGGCAACTGGATGAATCCGACTTTGTCGCCGATCTTCGGGCCGGTCGGTTTTGGCGGCGGCGGCGGCGCGGCTGGCTTCGGCGGTTCAACAACCGGCGCTGGCGTGGTCGCCGTTATTGTTTCAACGACTGCCGGTTCGGGCTTGGGCGGCGCGGTGATGAGGATGATTTTTTCCTCGACGGGCGCGGGCTTGGGCGGTTCGGGTGCGGGCTTGGGCGCGAGCCGGGCGGCGGCCTCGGGATGAATTTTTACCAGTTCCCCTTCGAGCCACTCGGCGGTGATTTTATCCAGCGAGCTGGAGGGGACTTTGGCGGCGGCAATGCCCATCGCCCTGGCCTGGGCGAGAATTTCCTTGTTCTCGAGGCCGAGCTTTTTCGAAATGTCGTATATCCGAACGGGCATAAATTTTCACCGCCGCCGACCGGAATGGGCAATTGACCTTCATGGCTCAAAGCGCGCGAACAAAAGTTGTTCCGGTCCGCGTCATAAATCTCAACTGTTCACCCCGACCTGCGGGTCGGGGGTCGCCGGCACTTCACCGACTTTTAACATGCGGCGCTCCGCCTCGGCGTGCGCCGCCTTCAAAATCTCCGCCGCCTTCTCGCCGATTTGCGGCACGCTGCCCAAGTCGCCTTCCTCCGCCGACAGCAAATCCTCCAGCCGCGTCAGGCCGGCATGGACCAGCGCGTCGGCCTGCTCGCGCGAAATGCCCGGAATGGCCGCCAGCAGTTCCACGGCTTCCGCGACCTTTTCCTCGAAACCCTTCGTGACGACCTGCTCGGCGTCAATGTCCACTTCCCAGCCGGCCAGCTTGGCGGTCAGCCGCGCGTTCTGGCCGCGCTTGCCGATGGCGAGCGAAAGCTGGTCCTCGCTCACCAAAATTTTCAGACGCTTGCCGACTTCATCTATCTCAATGCTCTTCAACTTGGCCGGTTCGAGCGCCTTCGTGACAAACAGCTTGATGTCGGGCGACCACGGAATCACGTCCACCTTCTCGTTATTCAATTCGCGGACGATGTTTTTCACCCGTTGGCCGCGCATCCCGACGCACGCGCCGACGGGATCTACTTTCGGGTCGCGCGAATAAACCGCCATCTTGGTGCGGAAACCCGGTTCGCGCGCAATGCCCTTGATCTCAATCGTGCCGTCGCTGATTTCGGAAACTTCGAGCTGGAAAAGCTTGATGATGAACCGCGGGTCGGCACGGGATAAAATGATTTCCGGCCCGTGTGCGCCTTCCTGCACCGCCTTGACGTAGCAGCGGATGCGTTCGCCGACCTGGTATTCCTCGGTGGGCACGCGCTCGCGGTTGGGCAGAAGCGCCTCGTATTTGCCGAGATCCAAAATCACGTCCGAACGCTCGAACCGCCGCACGGTGCCGCTGACGATGTCGCCGACGCGGTCCTT
>PLZL01000218.1:0-663 GCA_003152145.1 Limisphaerales bacterium | reverse complement strand
ACGATGAGCTTGGCGAACGCCTTGATGTCGCCGTTCTTCTGGTCAATGTCCACGCGCAGTTCCCGCGCCGGGCCGACCGCCTTTTTGGCGGCGGATAGCAACGCCTCCTGGACAGCGCCGACGAGGACATCACGGTTGATGCCCTTTTCGCGCTCCCAGAATTCCAGGACTGCCAAAAAGTCTGCGTTCATATGCTAAAAAACGGCATCCGCAGGCCGGCCTGCGGCGAATAAAAAAGCCGGAAGATATTCATCTCCGACTTTCGCGCGCTGGCCGAACCAGCAGACTTTACCATTCTTGACGGGATAGCATAGGTTTTTGCCCGCAATGCGTCAAGCGCAAAACCGCCGCTTGAATAAAGGGCTTTCCCTCGCGCAACTGAATTTCCCCGTCCAATCCGGAGGCCGCGCCGGAAGTGGATGTGGCAGCCGACGTGAGTCGGCTCTAACTTTTGTAGGAGTCGAGGTCACGAGACTCATTCTGAAAAGTCAGAGACTCCTCANNCCTGCGCGGAGCGCGGCTTGTCCCAAGCCGCAGCGCGTCCGCAGGCAAACACCGTCTGATAATTTTCACCGTCATCCGCCATCCCCGCGCTGCGAGTTGGGACAACTCGCGCTCCGCCGCTTTCACGGCTACGGCACGGAGCGGATGCGCCAGAAATTG
>PLZL01000424.1 GCA_003152145.1 Limisphaerales bacterium | reverse complement strand
ACACCAGGATGGCGTCGGCGTCAATCAACTGGTCATCGCCCACCACGTCCACCTGCGCGTAGGTTTTCTTGTCCGCCTCGACCAGTTTGTCCGCCTCGTCAAAACGCAGATCCTTGAGATTGTGTTTGCCGGTTTTTATCCCGGTCAGACCGAATAATGCGATTTTCATAAAGGTTGATTTATCTCGTGATAAGGTTTTTTCTGCTGGTATAAATCCAGTTGTTTTTGAGCCAGTTCCATTTCGCTGCCCGGCAATCCGGATTCCATGCACTTCTTCTGCCACTTTACAGCTTCCACAAAATTGCCAACCTCGGCATAGGCTGCTGCGAGTGTCCCCAATGCGTGTGGCTCTTTCCACGAATATAGCTCACAGGCCTTCTTGGCGTATTCCAGTGCTTGCTGACCATTCCGAAGTTTTGCGTCCGGACAAACCGCCAATAGCCAAGCGAGGTTGTTGTAGGCGCCGGCAAAGTTTGTTTCTAAGGTGATGGCTACATTGCAATCATCAATTCCTTTGCTGTAATTGCCGACCTTGGAATACGAAAGGCCTCTATCAGTATAGGCTAGAGCATTTTTGGGATCATTTTCAATAACCTTTGTGAAATCTGGGATCGAGTTATGAAAATCGCCTTTTAATGTAAAAGTAAGAGCTCTCACAAAATATGTCGTCCCCTCGGCAGGATCAAGCTGGATAGCTCTATTATAATCGTTGATTGCTTCGCTTAAATTACCGATCCCCGCGTTTGCATCTCCTCGCTGACGATACGCATATGCCAAAAGGGGATTTATCATGATTGCCCTATCGCTATCAGCAATGGCCAACCTATAGCGGCGCTCCATGTTATAACTTAGGGCTCTGCCCACAAATGCATTCGCATTCGACGGGTCGCAGCTTATGGCATTACTGTAATCACTTATGGCATTGTCGTAATTACTCATCTCCGAATAAAGTGTTGCGCGGAGCATAAACACTTGGCTATTCGTTTGGAGTAACGCGGCGGCTCGGTTAAGGTCTATTAAAGCGTCGTCATATTGTGTTGTTTTCAAGTATGCCCATCCTCTGGAGTAATAGGCGGTTGCATTATTAGTGTCATGCCGAATAACGTTATTAAAATACGTTAATGCGAGACCATAGTCTTTATTTCTAAAGGCGTCAGCGCCTTTTACGTTGAGGTCGTATAAATCGTCCGCCGAACATGTCCACGAACCTGTAAAAAGCAAAAGCAAAACGGCCAAAAATGCTGTTTTCATAGTTGTTGATTTACGATGGCTGCAAAACGCGATTCAAATACTGCCCGGTAAAACTTCCGGCGCAGCGGGCCACTTCTTCAGGCGGCCCTTGCGCGACAATGCGCCCGCCAGCATCCCCGCCCTCCGGGCCGAGGTCAATAATCCAATCCGCCGTTTTGATGACATCAAGGTTGTGCTCGATGACGACGAGCGTGTTGCCCGTGTTGCGCAGTTTGAACAGCACTTCGAGCAGCTTGGCCACGTCGTGGAAATGCAGGCCGGTCGTCGGCTCGTCCAGGATGTAAAACGTGCGACCGGTGGCCTTGCGGCTCAACTCCGCCGCCAGCTTCACGCGCTGCGCCTCGCCGCCGCTCAACGTCGTCGCCGCCTGTCCCAAGCCGATGTAACCGAGGCCGACCTCCGCCAGCGTCAGCAACGGATCGTAAATCTGCGGCACGGCGCGGAAAAACGTCACAGCCTCGTCCACCGTCATCGCCAGCACGTCGGCGATGTTTTTGCCCTTGTAGGTGATTTCGAGCGTCTCGCGGTTGTAGCGTTTGCCGCCGCAGACCTCGCAGGTCACATAGACCGGCGGCAGGAAATTCATTTCAATCTTGAGCACGCCGTCGCCGTCGCACTTTTCGCAGCGCCCGCCCTTGACATTGAAACTGAACCGGCCCGGAGCATAGCCCCGAATCTTCGCGGCAGGCAACCTCGCAAACAAATCCCGGATGGCATTAAACATGCCAGTATAGGTGGCGGGGTTGCTTCGGGGCGTGCGGCCGATCGGCGCCTGGTCAATCACGACGACCTTGTCAATCACTTCAAAACCCTTCAGCGCGCGGTGGGCGCCGGGCGTTTCCTTGGAGCCGTAAAACTTGCGGAACAACGCGCGGCGCAGGATGTCGTCCACCAGCGTGCTTTTGCCGGAACCGCTCACGCCGGTGACGCACGTGAACGTGCCCAAGGGAATCCGCACATCAATGTTCCGCAGATTGTTTTCGCTCGCTCCCAGCACTTCGAGCCAGTTGTGGTCTTTCCCCGGCACCAGGCGTTTTTTGGGGATGGGAATCGTAAGTTCGCCGCGCAGATATTGCGCTGTGAGCGAATTCGGGCTTTGCAGAATTTCCGGCAAGGTGCCCGCCGCCACGAGTTCGCCGCCGTGGACGCCCGCACCGGGACCGAGGTCAACGATGTAATCCGCCTGCCGGATCGTTTCAGCGTCGTGCTCGACCACCAGCACGGNNGCAGGCCGATGCTCGGCTCGTCCAGTATGTAAAGCACGCCGACGAGGCCCGCGCCGATTTGCGTGGCCAGCCGGATGCGCTGCGCCTCACCGCCGCTCAAGGTGCTGCTCTCGCGGTTGAGCGTGAGATAGCCCAAGCCAACATTTTTCAAAAAGCCGAGCCGGGCGCGGATTTCCTTGATGACCTCGTGCGCGATCTTCTCCTCAAATTCCGTAAGCTCGAGGCCGGCAAAAAATTCATCCGCCTTTTCCACCGACAACGCGCAAACGTCCATGATGGACAGGCCGGGAATTTTCGGTGATGCGGATTTGCGGTTCGAAATTTTTGTGGTAGCACCCGCGTCCCGCGAGTCAAATCCGGCGTCCCGCCGGATTTCACCGGGCGACGCAGGTTGCAGGTGATCGGACGAAAGTGAAGCCATCGTCCGTCCCACGACGGTTTCGGGCGTGACGCCCGAAACAACAGGCCGGAGGCCTGTTCCACCCGGGAAATCTCGCTGGCGGAACTCGTGCCGTTCATTGACTGGACGCCGTTCTTCCATACTTGGGAATTGCGCGGTGTTTATCCGAAAATTCTCCAGCATGAAAAGCACGGCGACGAGGCGCGCAAGCTGTTTGCCGACGCGCAAAAGTTGCTGGAGAAAATCGTCGATGAAAAGCTCCTGGCACCGCGCGGCATTTACGGATCGTTTCCGGCAAATCGCGTCGGGGACGACGTGGAGCTTTACACGGACAAATCATGCGCAACGGTTTTAACGACCTTCCATTTCCTACGTCAGCAAATTGCCAAGGATGACGGCACGCCGAACTGGTGCCTAGCGGATTTCATTGCGCCAAAACACCGAACATCCAACATCGAACATCCAACATCGAACGATTACATCGGCGCATTCGCCGTCACGAGCGGGCACGGCTTGAAGGAACTTGTGGAGAAATTCAAGGCCGACCACGACGATTACAACGCCATCATGGCCGAGGCGCTGGCCGACCGGCTGGCCGAGGCCTTCGCAGAATTTTTGCACAAGCGAGTTCGTGAAGAATGGGGCTTCGGCAACCTTGAAAAGCTGACAACCGATGACTTGATCAAGGAAAAATATCGCGGCATCCGTCC
>PLZL01000074.1 GCA_003152145.1 Limisphaerales bacterium | reverse complement strand
TCGCCTACATGACCGGCCTCGCCTACGTCGCCGCGTTCATCGTTTTCCAGGTCGTCAGCCGCCTCGTCGGGTAAAAGGTGGGGCGAGCGTCCCCGCGAGCCGGAGTTTGCGCACGGCCACAAATTTAATTCGGCTCGTCAGTAGCCTCGCCCCACCAAAATAGCTTGAGTCTCGTTACCCCGACTCCTACAAATATGAAGTGGATACTCGAATAAAAATTTGCGGCATCACGAACTTGGCCGACGCGCAGGCCGCCGTCGCGGCGGGCGCGGACGCGCTGGGCCTTAATTTTTACGAAGGAAGCCCGCGGCACNNCCTGCTGCAATTTCACGGCGACGAGACGCCGGAATTTTGCACGCAGTTCGGCTTGATGAGCATGAAGGCGTTCCGCATCCGCGACGAGGAATCGCTGAAGGAACTGCCACGATTTCAAACCGACGCGTATTTGCTCGATGCCTTCTCGCCGGAAGCGCGCGGCGGCACGGGNNCGCGTTCATCGCGGCTGCCAGATCGGCGGCCGATTGAACCGACTATGGCGAAGCAATTCGATACATCCGAATTGAAGACCCAGACACGTTTGTATCCGTCCAGACAGAAGTGGGCGCGGAATTGGTGACGACGTCTTGCCAGGAATTCGCCGCGAGATTTGTCGCGACTTGAATTCGATACGTCGGGGGAACATTCAGCAGAATTTTGAGTTGGAAGCCCGCGTTCCCTGCCAACGTGGCGCCGGCGAGACGAGGGATGCCATCGGCGCTGTCGCTCTGCAACAAGGCGCCGTTTGCTCCGCAAAGCCAGAACGAACCGTCCAGAAAAGCAACCGAATTCAAGACGACGGAAACCGGAACATTCGTGGTAATATCCTGCCAGTCCATGCCATTGGTGGATTCGAGAACCACATTATTCACATTGTCGTAACCACAGGCGAGATAGTATCCGTTGCCGTAAGTAACATCATTGAGTGTCCGACTTGTGCCGGAAGTCAGAATTGACCAATCGCTGCCGTTGGTGGAAGCGAGAAGAGTGCCATTCGCGGCGACGACAAGAAAACGGCCGTTCAGAAATCGGACGCGGACCAGATTGGCTGTAGTCCCGGAATACTGGACATCCCATGTGGAGCCATCCGGCGAAGTAATTATGGTTCCAGCGTTGCCAACCGCGACATAGACATCATTGCCAAAAGCGACCCCGCTCAAGCTGTTCGCGGTCCCGGAAGAGCGCAGAGTCCAAGACAGAGTGTTGGGAGAAGAAATGACCGTTCCATTGCCCCCGACGGCAACCCACCGGGTTGGTCCGCGGCAAATCGCTCCAAGCTGTTGGGTGGCGTTGCTGGTCCGTCGAACCCAATCGGTGGAATTGGTTGAAGTATAAACTTCGCCGGTATAACCAAAAATCTTATCGCCGCTTCCTCCCACCGCCACGTAATTGGTGCCGTCGAAGGCAACGGCGCTCAACACGCCGGCCGGTGAATTTGGCGCAGCCGTAAAATTCATTCCGTCGGCAGAAACGAGAACCGGTTGCGAACCCGCCAACACGATGTAATTGCTGCCACCACGCAAAATTTGATAAATGCCCCCGCGAAGGCCGCTGTAATCTGATGTCCAGTTTGCAGCATCTGGCGAGGTCCACAACTCACCGTTCAGTGATGTCAAAACATGTCTTCCATTCGCATAAGCCAAATAGGTGGCATCAGTGGCGTCGTTGGGGGCAAGAATTGTCCCACATGCGGTTCCATCAAAAGTGCTTGAGATGGTGTTGACGGTAGTCGCCCCACCATGACTACCTGTAGTGAATTCATAAAACAAACCGTCCGAAAACGTCAGAAAGCAGTGCAACCATCCTGTGTCCCACTCCACCGTGCCTTGAACCCAGTTCGTGCCATCGTCTGATTGATAGAAGTGATGGCACGGTCCCCAACCTAACAGAAGAGGCACCTCGTCTTGCACGACGGCAACAAACACGCCATTGCCAAACTCCACTTGGTGAATTCCAATCGAAGACTGAATGGGAAAAGACATTGGCAACAATACCGTCGTCCAAGTCTGAGCATCACCGGAAATCTTCAGGGCCAATCGTTGACTCAATAAGGCGGGCAAACCGGATATGAATTGTTGACTCGGATCGGGTAAAATGAAGACTCCATTGCCGAAGGCGATCCAGCCTAAGTTATTTGTGCCGGCACTGCCGGGCAGCCAGTCTGAACCGTTCGTGGAAATCATCAACAGGCCGCCCACACCACACGCCACGTATCTGCCATTTCCATACGTTACCGAATATAGCGCATTCGCGGTGCCGGGACTGTGGTTCGTCCACGCGCATCCGTCCGAAGACGTCACGATGGCGCCATTATCTCCGACAGCCACGAATTGTCCGTTGGCGAAGATGACCTTGCGAAGCGTGCTGGTCACCGGCTTGCGCCCAACGTCCCAGGCTGCACCATCAAGCGAAGTGTGAATCACTCCACCATCGCCCACCGCCACAAATTTTCCGGCGCCAAAACAAATGCCGCGCAGCGAATTCGCAAACGGACTGGGATTGCGCCAGTGCCAGGAATCGAGCATGTCTGCAGTGGAGCGCACGGTTGTGAAAAGAAGGAGCAGACAAAGAATCGGCAATGAAAACGGCGATTTCATAATGGCCTTTTCTTAAGCCATGATTATGCCATGGCGATGTCCAATTGCAAGCTAAAATTCACGGTTTCTCCCGCCGCTTTGATCTGCTAGTTTCACGCGACTCAAGGCTGAAACATGAAACGTATCGCTGTTTTTTGCGGGTCCAACAAGGGCGCACGCCCGGCCTACACCGAGGCGGCGACCCAACTTGGCAAATTGCTCGCGCGCGAAAAAATCGAGCTGGTCTATGGCGGCGGCATGGTCGGCCTGATGGGTATTGTGGCGGATGCGGCGTTGCGGCACGGCGG
>PLZL01000201.1 GCA_003152145.1 Limisphaerales bacterium | reverse complement strand
ATCGCGACGAGTTGATTGGCTTCGAGAATATTGGCGGCGGTCTCGGCCAGGTCCAATCCCTGCGCATACGGCGCGTTCGTGTCTTGCAGCCAGGCCACCCCGTTCGTCACCGTGCGCGTGACCCAGCCTTCGCGGTCGGGCAATTCCAGCACCACGTTGGTGCCGCGGTTGCGATACAGGCCGAGCATGGCAGCGGGAATCGAAGGGTCACGAACGGTGCCGTCGGGATAAAAAATTCCGTGAACGTTCCCCCAATACGTTGTGATCATGAGTTCCCAGATGTAAAAACCGATGTGCGCATTCGAGTATTCTTCGATGACCATATCGTAGGGATTGGCGCGTCCCGTGCAGCCGATTTCCGTGTTGATGACGGGCTTGTGCACTTTTGCGGCAAAGGCAAGCGCGGCGACGATGTTGCTGTGAATGTCTTCGCGCGTCGGGCGATAATCGTGGTAAGAAAGGACGTCCACCATGTCGGCGTTTTGCTCCATGGAATCTTCGAAGGCAAAACCGATGGTGACGGGAGTTCTCGGCTGTCGCGTATCCAGTTCGCGGAAAAGCTTGGCCATCACGCGCGCGTGGGCGATGCGCGCAGGATAATTGGTGCTGCTCGGCGGATAATCGGGTTCGTTGAAAACGTCCCAAAACGCCAGTGCCGGTTCGTTGCCGATGGCAGTGATGAGGTCTTTGGCCCATGCGTGCGAGAGCGGATACGGCTCGGTTTCGTTGATCATTTCCCTGGAGGAAGTCACCACGGGCATCAGCCCGATGCCGCGCGCCCGGCACGCGCGGGCGAGGTGGACGAGATTTTTTCGGAAGGCTTCCTTGTTCGTAACGTAAGCGGGATAACTAAGAAAAACCCGGACCTGGTTGATATTGATTCTTTTGGCGTAATCCAAATCGCGTTCGGTTTCCTTCGGGTCGTAATGGAGCCAGTGTTCAAGGTGGTGGCCGCCGGCAGCGCTGTAATTGGCGCCGCGAATGGCGGAGTAGTCCAACGAGAGAACATTCGTGTCCGACATTGAACCGGCGCGCGAGGCAGCGCAGGTGATGAGGCAAATCAGAAAGACGAACGGACAAAAGGCTCGCATAAATTGTTGGAAGACTAATCAAACCGAGGAGGCTTTCAATCAAAAACCTGGCACAGCGAAGGTGTTAGTCCAAGTGGTCAAAGCGCGAACGGGTTCGCTAATTCATCGCCGGTATGTAATCGTGCCATAGCCATTCCAGGGCTTCGGGCAAAGTTTGTTGCTTCACACTGCGGTCGGTGTGTCCGGCGTTGCGGGCAAAGATGAACTGGTAATGATAGCCCTTGGCGACCAGGACCTTCGCCATGTTCTCATTCGCGGCGACCCAATCATGCATGCCGTCGCGCATGACGTTTGGATTAAAAAGATCCCGGTCGCTGACTTCCATCCAGATGCGAAGTGGCTTGGGCGGGCTGTTGGGGATAAGGTGTTCGTGAAATTCCCATGCGCCGTGCGGGGTATCGGCATGATACGGCCATTGCTGGTTCACATAGGTGCCCGAATACCTCAGCACGCGATGGTAGAGGTCGGGATGATACCACGCCATGATCAAGGCGCACGAGCCGCCGGAACTGCCGCCCATCGTCGCGCGGGCGTCGGGGTCTTTGGTTAATTTTACATTGGCCTGTTTTTCCACGAGCGGCAGCACTTCCTGCTCGACAAACTCCGCATACAGGCCGGACATGGTGTCGTATTCCAGCCCGCGTTCGCTGCCCTGGGCATCGCCGCCGCCGTTGCCGATGGAGATGGCAATCATCACCGGCACCCGGTTGCTGGCAATCAGATTGTCCAAAGCCGTGAACAGCTCCCGGTCGGTTCCGTCCGCCCCGACAATGAAGGGCGCAACCGTGCCGGGAACATATTGTTTGGGAACGTAAACCGCCATGTGACGCGTGTAGGGAGCGGGGTGGCTGGTGGTCACGACCATTTTGGCGGGGTCGGCAGGGTCCGCCGCGCCAAAAGTATTCGGCTGGCGCGCGATGCCGGGATAAATTTTGCTGTCCGCCGAACTCATCGTGAAGCTATACACCATTCCTTGCGGCACGTTGGTGGTCATTTCCGGCGCGGGGTGGTGCGTCGGGCCGAGGATGAAATTTCCGTCGGCATCTGCCGGCGGAACGGTGTCGTTGGGCAACTCTTTGGCCGCGATAAATCCCGGCGTGTGCGGATCGCGGGTGGGTGGCGTTGGTCGTGCCGGGCGGTTGGTTGTGGGCTGGGCCATCGCCGGATTTACGCCAGCCAGAAAACTCAACACCGCGCCGAGCAGCGCGGCATCATGGATCATTTTGGCAATCTTCATTGTTCATCCGTTCACACGCCGGAGAAATTCCGATTGCCGAAGCGTATCCATCCAAAGGCACCGGGTGCGAGAAAAAAACAGGTTCAATTCTGTTCGTCTGTGTGCGCAAAAATGGTTGTATCGGTGCAGCCGATTTGCTGCGACAATAGGTTGTAGGTTTTCCATCATGGACATTTCATCCGCCATTTTTGATTGCAGCGCGCCGGACCTGGATTCGTGTCCGGACGAGTCCCTGCCTGAATTCGCCTTCATCGGCAGGTCCAACGTCGGCAAGTCCTCCCT
>PLZL01000009.1 GCA_003152145.1 Limisphaerales bacterium | reverse complement strand
ATATGCCGCTGGCCATAGCCTTTGTAGCTCCACTCCGACAAGGGTAGCTTGGAAACTTTGTCGAGCACAGACTGGGCGTTCACTGATTCAAAGCGGTCTTTCAAATTGCGGTCGCTGGAAAACCCCCAACTTCCTTGGCCGGCGATCCAGGTGATGGTCTGGTTTGCCCCTCCCGCGCCAGTGGTGAACAGAATGCCGCCGTTGACGCGAACATTGAATGAATTGTTGTAAAAGCCATAATTATTGGGATTAAAGTCGCCGTCCTGCGAGTCTGCCCAGACAGACATTCCTGGAGAATAAGCTTTGGCGCGATGGCCGGCGGCAAAGCTGTAAACGGCACTCACTGCGTTGTGATCACCGCCTGGAATTGTTCCATAACTGCCGGTAATCCAATTAGCTAAACCGCCGCTGATCGTCGAAGCGTTGCCGTTGATAGTATTGCCAATAAGGTTATTGCCATCAGTGCCACCTCCACCTATGAATGAGCCAACACCTATTATCTGATTTGAGCGACCCCCGACCACGGTTGATTCTAATCCAGCCACAATATTGTATATGCCGCCGCCAATTACTGCGCCACCTCCACTCTGAATTATGTTTGCCGCGCCACCCCCAATAACACTAAAATCCCTAGCAATACCATTCGTTAAAGAAAAGCCAAAATAATTTGCAGCCCCCCCTCCCGCAATGGTGGCACCTACTGTGCCTGCTGACACAAAGTTCATCGGCGAGCCATCCATTACATTTGGCGCGCCGTCTGCATTTTGTTGGATAATTGGCCCATTAATCACGCTGTTTGCGATAATCGCATAAGGAGTGGGAGTCAGGTTCTGCGCCGGACTTAATGCAGCGAAATCGTGGATGCCATCATTAAACCAAATTCGCAGTTGCAGATTGGGCGTGCTGAACAAGGATGAATTGATTGCCGCCATGTTGGCAATGGTCGAGTCGCCCAAAACCACTGTGAATAGTCCACTAGTCACACCGATAATTATTGATGCTGAAGGCTCGCTGCCATTGATGCTTGATCTCTCATTGCTCCAATAAGTCGTATAAGCAATATTTGCGGGCGGCGGCGCAATCGTCACCGTCGGCGCACTGGTGTAGCCACTGCCCGCATTATTGGCGGTGAGGCTGGTAACAATTCCCCCGCTTAAATCTGCAGTGGCCGTTGCGCCCGAACCGCCACCGCCAAAAATTGTTACCGCTGGGGCGGTGACATAACCATTGCCACCCGTAGTCAGATTATAGCCGGTGATGAATCCGCCACTGGGCGCATTGGCTGTGGCCATCGCTGTGTGATTCGCATTGGTGCTGGTTACCAGCGCAAACTGGAACTGGCCAGTGCCGGTAAAATTTGTGCCATTGTCCAATATGCGCCCTTGGTAGGTAAATTCAGTGCCTTGTGCGAAGATTCCAGGCGTGCCCAAAAGCAGAGCCATTGCGGTAAGAAGCCAATTAAATGTTGCTTTCATGGTTTAGTATGTGTTTTTTATTTTTTGCGGTGCGTCTGCATGCGTCATGGCTGGATCGTTTTCAAGTCAACGCGTTGTGATAGTGCGGAAACCAGTTTTTTCAATTCGGCGACACTTTTATTGAGTTCATGGATCGCTTCCTCTTTTTGTTGAAGCTGAATGGTTTGTTCTTCCACTTTTTGGTTCAATCCTTGTATTGCCGCCAGCGCCACGCCTTCCTCGTCCACCGTAGCGATGTGCTTGTCATCCGCACCGTTCAAGCCGAAGGCGGCGTGGAAATCCTGCGCCATCGGGCCGATNNTCCAATTGCTGATGGGCACGGCCACGAGACGATCAAGCACCTCCTTGACGTCCACGGCGTGAAATTCTTCTTTTGCGCTCCGGTCACTTAAGGTGGACCAGGATCCGCTGCCTGGCGGCACCATGACACCCGCCGTCGCATTGCCCGCACCATCAATCGCCGTCACGAAAGCCGCCCCGCCGGTGCAGCGGGCGGTAAATTGGTTCGCCGCGGTCGCGGCAAAATCCACGTCGCTGCTGTCGGCCCAGACGAAGCTGCCATCGTAGTTGGCCTTGGCACGCCGGCCGGCGGCAAAGCTGTCGTTGCCGTTCGCGGCGTTGTAAACGCCGCCGGGTATCGTCGCGTAGAAACCGGCAGCGGTATTGCCCAAACCGCCGCCCACTGCGGCGTAGGAATTGGCCGCCGAATTGACGCCCCCGCCAGCGACCGTGGCATTGTTGGCCAAGGCTGTGTTGTGGTCACCGCCGCCGATCGTCGCGTAAATGGATTGGGGGGCGATGAGATTCTGTAGACCTCCGCTGATCGCGGAATCAAGGACGTTGGTTCCGATGGTATTCCCGGCACCGCCAGCGATGAGGCTGCCGGAACTGAAGGATTGAATGTCGTTGCCGCCGCCGCCGCTGATGGTGGCTTCCCAAGACTGGCCTTCAATCCGGTTGAAATCTCCTCCGGCAATCGTGGAGTAACGCGAGTGGTCATAAATCCAATTGTCCTGGCCCCCGCCGATGGTGGACTCTTGGGAGTTGTCACGGATAATGTTGACAAAACCTCCCGCGACAACCGCCGCCTGCGAATTCGACAGAATCAAATTGTCCCAACCCCCGGCTACGGTGCCGTAGTCGGCTCCGGTCAGAATATAATTTGCGAGACCGCCGCCGATGGAGCTGAAGTTGGCATAAATATTGTTGCTCCAGGCCTTGAGTCCGTTTCCGGCATCATATTTCAACGAGCCACCGCCGCCGATCACCGCGCCCACCGTTCCGGGCGCGACAAAATTCGCGCTGGAACCGGCAATCACATTGGGTGCGCCATTGGTGTTCGGCTCCAGCCGGAAGGCGCGCTGGCTGTTTACCTTGATTTCCAAGGGGCGGTTGTCAGTGGTGCCCAAGAAATTTGACCCGGCAACGGTGTTGGTGTTGCCGGTGAGCAGCCAGGCATTCGCACCTTGCCGGTTATTATCGCTGTCGCAATCTGTGTTGCCGCGACCCTGGCTGTTTCCCTGCGCCGGAGGTAAAGCCGGCGGTGCCCTTGGGGGTAAAACCGGCGCTGAATGTTGTGGTTGATAAGGAACAACCCCGACCTGGCTACGTAATGTGAACGGTTGCAGGCTGAGAGTTGCAAGGATAGCCATGCACGCGAACTTGATATTGATGTTCGTTTTCATGATTGCTGTTTGTTTGTGCGGCCAGGGCCGCGTTTGTTCTTTTTCGGTCATTGAAATCTAATGATCACCTTTCATCCCGATTCAAAAGGATTGGCTGGGAGGAGTTACAGGGTTTTTGGAAAAGTTTTGCCCTGAAAAGGCCGGGGAAGGCTTTGATTATTCGGATTCAGAATTTTTCTTCGGATTTATCGGAGCTTCTTTCGAGGGAGGCTGGTTGCCGGAGGGAAGAAACGTTGCCCAGGTCTTTCCCGACTCCGGGTTGAACTAGGCGGTCTTGCCGGGAACCGGTGGAATGCGGATGAGATGCTAGCAACCCGAACATTGAATCTCCCGCCCGGGAAATTGCTCGTCACATTGCAGATGTTGCTGGCAATGAGGAC
>PLZL01000010.1 GCA_003152145.1 Limisphaerales bacterium | reverse complement strand
CCCAGCACATCTTCGGGCCCCATGATTTTGATGCCGGCAAGGTCCGGATACTTGTCGAGTTCCGCCCGCACGGCCTTGATTGCGGCAGTATAGCCGTTGCCCAAAGGATAAAAGCAACTATCGTAAAACTCATCGAAGTCCAACTCGTTTTGAAGGCTGAGCGCATAGAATGGCACTCCGTAAGCATTTTGAAAGCCGCGCAGGTAGGCTGCGGTGCAACGGGCAAACTGGGTCAGGGCGCTGGTCGGGCCAGTTCCGCCGAGGGAAGAGTCGTCAAACTCCGGCCGCGCTGTGCCCGAGGTATCGAGAACTCCGCCGGAAAAGTTGCCCAACCAGATAAACGGAAACGGGGTGTTGACAGCAGGATAGTTGCTGTCTCCGCCGCTGTAGGTGTGGCCGTCAGCGAGTTTCAACCAGGGCGCAGGCGACCAGAGTGAACCAAACAACTTGAAGTCACCCAGGCTGTTTATAAGCGACTTGCCGGCTTGGGCGGCCTGCCCGGCCACCTGCGGGTTGCTGCCGATCGCGGTGAAATCAAAGTAAACGATGTTGGAATCGATGTTGGGACCCATCACGGCTATTTTGGCCTGGCTCCCAGAGAATACGTTCGTGTAAGTGGTTGCATTCGTGTAAGTGCGAGCGTAGTTGCCATTCGGGCCGGGTTGACCGTAGCTGGGCGAGTTGTACTCATTATCCGAATACGGAGATTTGAAGACCGGCGTAAGGGCCATGCGCAGCATGGAGGCGCGGAGGTCGCCGTAATACAGGTTTTGCCACCAGGTTTGAACCGCTTCGCTCCCCGCGAGACAAGTGCCGAATCCATCAATCACCTGGCGCTGGCCGGCGGGCGAGATGTCAATGGTGATGAGGGGCGGATTGGTGCTTGGCCCAGCGGGGAGAGACAAGCCAAGGTCAAACACCGCGTCGAAGCCATGGGACGAGCCGTAGGTAATGCCGATACCAGCGGCGACCGGAACCAAGGCAATTTGGCCCCCGGCATAGGGGTTGCCGGAGCTGACAGTGAGGTCGTCCCACAGACTCCCGGTCTCTTGCTTTCCAAAGGACCAGGCGTAGGTGGTGTTCGGGGCAAGGTTGACCGCCAGCCCATCCCATTCGAGCCAATCCCCGGCGGTATAGGTAAAGGCCTGGGAGAGATTGGTGACCAGGGGCGTGATCGTTCCGTCACCGTTCAATTGGTCGATGTGCAGGTAGTAGTGTTCTGAATCGCCGGTATTGCCCGAGTTTGTGCCGGTGCTGATCGCCAGGCGCGTCATGGCATAACCCGAGGGGTTGCTGCCGGTGGTGAAGGTTTGGCCCGGCTCCCCGGCACCATATTGCGCCTGGTTGTCGGTGTAATAGTTGAGGCCGTCGGGGAAGGTCGTGTTCCCCGCCGTGCCCAGTTGCGCGATGTCGTTGGGTCCGGGCGTGGGGGCGGTGATGCCCAAGTCCTGGAGCACAACTTGCGTCCCGGCGTTCGCGGATGCCGCCAGCAAGAGTGTCACCGCGATTACGGTAAGAGGAAGTTTTGAACTGACATTTCCCATATGGTTTCTTGCCCACGACCCGCGTGGGCCTTTTTCGTGATTCTCTTCCTGTTCCAACGGTTTGCAAGAACCTTTTTCCAGTCCGTTGCGGCTATTCTCTGGCATAGGGCTGTTTCGATGCCTTTTTTGGCCTTTGTTTATGCGGCTCCATTGTAAGTCGAAAATTGTTGTGTGAGGTTAATCTGGGAAATCCGGGCTGAATCATTTGGGTGGTGCGGCCAAGACAGCAAATGGATGTAAGGCGGTTCAAAACAATTCATTTTCCACCGGCATCGCTGGAATTGGCTTGGACGTTTCGCCCGGTTGTTTCATGTTGCTGTGGAATGCAACCGCATCCCAATCCGCAAACGTTGGACGATCTGCTGGCCAATGCCCGGCATTACGCCGAATACTGTATGCGGGGCACCGGGAACTTGCCGCCCACGTTGTTCCTGATTGGCGGCGACGGTAAGCAGGTGATGTTCATGCCAAAGAATCTGGCCGATGTGAAGGCCAAAAACGATTTTGCCGCCATGTCACAACTCATGGCCATCGCCAGCGGTGCGACCGTGGCGGTCCTGGCGCTGGAAGCGTGGATGAAGGCAGCCAAGCCCGGCGAAACTTTGGACACCACGGAACCGCCTTCGGAGGCGTTTGACCGGCAGGAAGTCATCGTNNCATCGTGCTGATGGGCGAATCAATGACCGAAGGCCGGAAGCAACAGATGTTGCCCATCATTCGCAGCGACAACCACAAGTTCTTCGGCCTCGGGGATTCTGCCGTCGAAAAAATGGATAAACTCGAAGGCCGGTTTTCACAATTGCTGCCAACCAAGGTGCCAGATAAAGGAATGCGCGAATTGGCGCTGGCGATGCTGAAGTTCAAAGGGATTCAAGCGACCAAAAGCGGGCCGCAACTCGGACGCTCACGGTTTCGCCGATGAAGAACGTAATGGAACGCCTATGCCAATCGGAATGTCTTCGGCAATAAAAGAGGCGCTTAAATTAGTAGCACCTCTCCTGGCTCTGTTGGTCCTCGCCGGTTGTGCGTCGTCCTCGGGTCTGCTCAATAATGCCAGCCCGATTGCGACCAATAAACCTGTCTCGCTTGATTTTGTTTTGGTGGAAACCTCCAGTTCATTGAGTGATTTAGAAGGCGGAAAACGTCTGCTTAACGACTCAATCATTAGGGGTTTGAGAGAAACTTCTTTTTTCGCGAGTGTCAGCGGGAACAGGGCGGACACAAACTCGGCCAGCGGAATAAAGATTAGGGCTGACATAAAGGAAATCAACAAGGTTTCAGACAGTGCGCGGGTCTGGATGGGGGGATTGGCAGGCCAGGCGCGAATTGTGGTTCAAGTCGCGGTT
Source organism: Limisphaerales bacterium (assembly GCA_003152145.1). Next base: position 1,048 of record PLZL01000010.1, on the reverse strand, counting down.
ACGGATTTGAATTCCGGGAATCTAATCGAGACATTTGAAGCCGAAGGGAAATCCGGCAATTCCGCCAGGGCCGGCACGACGGATGATGCGATTCAACGGGCCGCCGAACAGGTGGTTGCTGAAATAGTCGAAATCCGAAGCCGAACCAGTCAATGATTACAAACTCAAATCTGACAATCTGTGCGTGCTGGCTGATTTACATTGTTTATTGGATTGGCAGCGCACGCAGGCTCAAGCGGGTGGTGGAACGGCAGTCTTGGTTGTCCATCATCGCGCACCGTATTCCCGTTATGCTGGGCGGCTTTCTACTGGTAGCTCCAAGATTGTCCCCGCTGCTGCGCCATACCCTGACCCCGCACACGGACATCGCGGCTGCCATCGGAGCCGTCGTTTGCGTGCTCGGATTGGCAGTGGCGATATGGTCGCGCCGGACTTTGGCCGGCAATTGGAGCGCCACTGTCACCTTCAAGCAGGGACACGAACTGGTTCAGACCGGGCCATAGCACACTTCTGCATATTCTGCCGGCTCAGTTCAAGGGTGTCTGTCGCCGGGAAGTTCCGAGGCGTTTAACGGTCTTCAGGTTTTGGCGCGAACAACTTTGCGCTTGACCCACCCGAGCAGGAAAAGCCCGCCCAATAAAAACAGTGGACCGGCAATAATTGCGTAAACGGACCAGTGAAATCTACCCCAGAAGGCGATGAAATATATTACGCCCAGCGCCGAGAAAAACAATGCTCCAACCCATTCCCAGCGCCAGGCCACCGCGAGGATGAGCAGCAGCAGGCCCGTCGGGATGAGGTGAATCAGGAGGGCAAGGAGGGTGTTCCAGAAACCGTGGGTTTCGTCAAACACATCCAAGGCAAAGATGCTGATGAAGCAGGCAAAGAGGATGCAAATAATCCTCGGGGTCCAGAACAGGAATCTTTTGGTTGATTTTTTCATAACTTGTTGCTTTCACATGGTTGACCGTCACGAGGCAGTCTAATCGAGGTGGCGATGGCCCGGTTAATTGATAAAAATGGACACAACATTGAGGTAACTGATGGA
>PLZL01000469.1 GCA_003152145.1 Limisphaerales bacterium | reverse complement strand
CGCGGCTTCGACGTGCCGTTCATCTACCTGCGCTCGGCTTTGCTCAACGTGCCCATCTCGAAGAAAAACTGGCTCGGCTACCGTTACGCCACCGACCCGCATTGCGACCTCGCGGAGCAATTCACCTTTTACAGCGTGAGCGGGCGCGACGGCGCGGCGCGGCGGTTCAACCTGGATTTTTACTGCAAGGCCTTCGGCATCGAATCGCCCAAGAGCCACGGCGTGACCGGCATGGACGTGTCCACGCTGATGGCCGAGAAGAAATTCCGCGAGATCGCCGAATACTGCCTGCGCGACGTCCGCGCCACGGTGGAGCTTTACAAAATCTGGAAGGAAAGGCTGGCGGGGATAAAATGAAATTTCCTTGCGCGCTCGAAATTGAACTGCAACGTGCTCGGTTAAACAGATGAATAAAAAGAATGCCATTCTGCGCGCCGCCTGTTTTGTATTTGCGTATTTGGTTCTCTATTTTGCGCCAATTGCCGCGATATATTCTGATTTCGCAAGACATCTGCCAAGATTGATAAGTAATTGGTGCTTTTCTTTTCCACAATTGATGTTCCCATTTAATATAATTTTTTGGAAATATCACTCGTTGAATAATTACGCCGCGCTTTTGGTTTCAGCGGTCTATCTTATTTTGCTTGCTTGGTTATTTTCATTTTTAACTAGGTCGGTCAAAAAAATTCGATGGATAATCCTGTTTGCATTTTGTTTTTCCGTAATCTCGGTTATCGCACTAAATTTGGTTCTTCTGGCTTTAGGTGTTTTTGACATTACCGTTGAGCCTTCAATGCCGTGACACTCATTTGCTTCACCCTGAAAGAAGAAGCCGCGCCGTTTCGGAAGATCGCGGCGGGCGGCTTGCGCCGCGGCCACCATATTTCCATTCTCCTTACCGGCATCGGCCGCCAGAACGCCGAAAAATCCCTGCGCGAATTTCTGGCTGGTGGGGCGAGCGCCCCCGCGAGCCGTCTTAAAGATACTTCAACAGGCCAAGCCTGGCTCGCGAGGACGCTCGCCCCACCGGATTTGGTGCTGACCTGCGGTTTCGCCGGCGGACTGAATCCAGATTTGAAACTCGGCGAAGTCGTCTTTGAGTTGGCAGGGCCAGCGGCCAATGATCAAAAGCTGATTGCCAACCTTAAAGCTGCTGGCGCAAAGCCCGCGAAACTTTTCTGCGCCGACCGCATCGCCACGTCCATCGCCGAAAAGAAGAAATTGCGCGACGAAACCGGCGCCGATGCGGTCGAGATGGAATCAGCGGCGATCCACGCCGTCTGCCGCGAGCGCGGCATTCCCTGCGCCACCGTCCGCGTGATTTCCGACACGGCCAGCGAAAACTTGCCGCTGGATTTCAACGCGCTGTCCAGGCCGGACAAAAATCTGGATTTCGGCAAGTTGGCCTGGGCCATTGCGAAGTCACCCGGAAAAATCGGCGCGTTGATGGAGTTGCAGAAGAAAACGCAATTCGCCGCAGAGCAATTAGCGAATGTTCTCGCTAAAATAGTCTGGTAGGGACGCGCTGCGGCGCTTCCGGCGGCGCAGCAACGCCGTCCTACCTTTGAATCGAATTCGTTTCCACCGGAGGTGCCGGCTTTCCCTTCGCGTGCTGGCTGTAGCTGATAAATGCCGCGCCAATCATGATCAAAATCACGCCAATCCAACGCGTGGCAGAAACGCTTTCTCCGAGAAACCAAATCGCCGCAAAGGTCGCGAACACGAAGCTTAACGCGGTGAGCGGCCAGAGGAAGCTGATTTCACTTTTCGACATCAAAATCAGCAGGCACAGAAAAAACAGCGCCTCAAAAAACACGCCGAGCAGGATTTGCGGGTTGGTGGCGCCGGCTTTGATGACGCGGAATATTTCGGCGGCGGTGTAGCCGTTCATGTCACCGATGTGCGTCATGCCCTTTTTCAACAGGATGACGCCGGTGGACTCGAATATGAGTCCGACGAGCAAAATCAAAAGCAGTTTTATCATAAATTTTTTGCTGGTGGGGACGCGCTGCCGCGCGTCCGGCGGCGCGGCAGCACCGCCCTACCGATTTCTACAAATCCTGGTAACGAATCAGCTCGATGCCGAGTTCTTTCACAAGCTTCCGCACGCGTGGGCTGACGAGGGCATCGAATTCATGCTTAAATTCGTCTAGCGACGGATGCGAGTAAAGCTCGGAATCACCGGGCGGCAGTTCCGGCAGCAGTTTCAAAATGTATTCCTCGTCCACGCGGGCGTCCTGCAATAGGCCAAACGTGATTTGTGCGTGGCGAATGCCTCGTTGATGCAGTGGTTTGCGCGCGCGTCGTGAAAGCCATTCGTAAATCACCGCGTGCGAAACGCGGTAAAACCGGCGTCCGCTCGCCATGCGCCGGCTGCGCGCAAGACAATCTCGCGTCAATCGGAAATGGCGGATGCCTAGCTTCCCGGCGTCTTCCATCAGGATTTTGAAAATGGTCGGATGCAAATGCAAATGTAAATGGCCATTGACGTGATCGAGTGGCAAACCGGTTGAATAATATTTTTCAAATTGCGCGTGGATTTCGGCGCGAAGCTGTTCGCGCAAATTGCGTTTGAAAAAGTAACTCATGCCGACACCAACGGGATTGTTTGAAAACGCGCCGCGCGAGTTCACGAGGCTAGGGATTTTTTCCGGCGGCAACGTGGAATGGCCCTGCAATAAAACAAGGTGCAAACCGACGCCGAGTTTGGGATTTTCCTTCGCGAGCTTTACAGCTTCGTCGCAGCCCGGTTCGTTGACCATCAAGCTTGCACTGGTCAAAATGCCGTCACGATGCGTGCGGATGACGGCTTCATTTACGGATTGCGACAGCCCGAAATCGTCGGCGTTGACAATGAGACGGCGCGGCGCCTGTCCTGCATTTTCACGCTGTCCCATAATTTGAGGTGGTCGCGCCAAAGACGAACCGCAGCCATGAACAGAAAATCAGCGCGAGCTTGCGCGGCTTGCCTAATTTCAATGGCCGCGGGCCAAAGACATCGAATTTTCCGTGTTCCAGTTTTTGCAGCAGCCGCCAATAGACCGACCCCATCAATTCAGCGGCGACCATTGCCTTGCGGTCTTCGGCGGGCAAAGTTTTTTGCGCGAGCTGGTAAAAGTTCTTCGCCCGCGCCGCGACGCTGCCGGCGAGCGCGAAATAGCGGTCGGAATATTTCGAATTTAAAATTTCGTCCTCGGTCACGTTGAACTTTTTCAGTTCGGATTGCGGCAGATAAATCCGGTTGCGGACGGCGTCGGTGCGAACGTCGCGCAGGATGTTGGTAAACTGGAGCGCCTTGCCGAGATAAACGGCGTAATCGCGGCACGCCGGATTATTGTAGCCGAAAATCTCGATGCTCAAGAGGCCGACGGCCGACGCGACGTGATAGCAATACTTTTCCAGCGCCTCAAAATTTTCGTAGCGCTTCATGTTCAAATCCATTTCGCAGCCCTTGAGCAAATCGTCGAACAACTCAAAGCGCAGGTTGAATTGCCGGATGACGGGCTGGAGCTCGCGGTTGACGGGAAACTGCGGCGATTGATTTTCGCAGGCGCGTTTCACGTCGGCGCGCCATTCGGCGAGCCGCCCGCGCCGCGTTTCCACCGGCGCGGTCTCGTTGTCGGCCACGTCGTCCACTTCACGGCAGAAGGCATAGAGCGCGGTCATGGCGTCGCGTTTGGGGCGCGGCAGGAGAACGAAGGCGAGCGCGAGATTGGACGCGCTTTTGCGGGTGATGGCACGGCTGTGTTGCATCACGGCGGGGGCGGTGGTGGCGGCTGGACGGGCGGATTTTCGGGCCGGCGAACCGGAGGCAGGCCGCCGGTCTGGGCGAGCGTGGGATTGAGGGAACGGTGTTCACGATGGCGCTGGCGCCGGTGTTGCCGGATGAGTTGCTTGATTCCGCTGGTGGTTTTTTGGAATTGTTCGCGATAACCCTTCTGGTGGTGGCGATGATGGTGTTTGTGCCGGCGTTTTCCATCTTTGCGAAATGAAAGCACCCAGAAAAAAACAATCAGCGCCACCAGCACAATGGCGCCGAGCACGATTAAAACGTCCACCGATTCCGGCGGCAACTTGTTGGTTATAGTTATTGTGTCTGAATTCATAAGATGATCAGGCTTCGTTCACCGCGCCGTCGCCGACCTGCATATCCAGCCGCTGCATCCGATAACGGAGCGAATGACGGGTTAGTTTGAGCCGTTCGGCGGCGCGTGTCAGGTTGAAATCGCTTTGCTCCAGCGCNNCCAACCGCGCCTCGATTTGAAAATCCGGCAGGCTGGACGGCTGGATTTCATGCGCGGTTTCCAAAATCAGCGCGCGCTCAATGGCATTGCGCAATTCGCGGACGTTGCCGGGCCAGCGGTGCAGCAGCATTTTCTGCCGGGCGGCGGGCGCGAGGCCGTCCACGTTTTTGTTCATCGCGGCCCGGAACATTTTCAGAAAATGCCCGGCGAGCAGCAGCACGTCGTCGCCGCGGTCGCGCAAGAGCGGCAGATGGATTTGCACGACGTTCAGCCGGTGAAACAAATCTTCGCGAAACTGGCCGCCGGCGATGGCCTGCG
>PLZL01000330.1 GCA_003152145.1 Limisphaerales bacterium | reverse complement strand
ACCGGCACCAGCGGCTTCAATTCCGCCGTGCTGAAGTCGTCCACAAACTTGTTGCCCGGCGCGTTCATTTCGGTGCCGACGATGATCGGAAAATGATGTTTCTCCGCCAGCGCGACCACGTCGTAAAGGTTCTGAAGCTTCTGGTCCTTCACGCCGGGCGTGTAATTGCGGTCGGGTATGACATTGATCGCCGCCGCACCGCTGGACATGGCGATTTGGATCAGTTCCTCGATGGCCTTTTCGCCTTCGCTTGTGCCGTCGAGCCACGTTAGCGTGGGAATCGCACCGACCTCCTGCACGAAGCGGTTCATGTCGGCCATCAACGGGAAGGAATCCTTGCCCGGCTGCACGTAGCCCGCGCCGCCCTTTTTCATCGTCTTGGAGCGGATAAGCGCCTGCAATTTGCCCGCGTCGGCGGGACAATCACCGAGCTTCGATTTCCAAAACACCGCATCGCCCTTCTTGGAATACGCCTCGCAGATGTGGCGCTCGGTGGCGTTTCCGTTGGGCGTGAGCGGCAGCACGTCCTTGTCGTAATCCAACCCGACGGGCTTGAGAAATTCATTCACGCGGCGGACCAGTTCGCGGTTGCGCGCTTCCGCCGTGCGGCGCATTTGGGAGAGCAGGGGATGCTGGATTTCGCGCGGGAAACCGACGCCCATGTGATAGGCGATGCCCGGTTCGCCGGGCGAATTGATGACGCGCGTGGCAAATTCCGGCACGAACACGCGCGATTCCAGGCTCGCACAGCGCTTCAGGCCGATGAGCTTGCCCGCCGCCCAGAATTCCTCCAGCCCGTCCAGCACGTCGAAGTCCACGATGCCCGCCGCCGCCAGCCCGCGCTTGCGCGCCAGCCACGCGAATTTCGACGGTGAATAGCCGTAGGCGTTGTAGGAAAAAAACGTGTGGGCATGGAGATTGACGTCGCTGCCTGGTTCGGCCACCGCAATTTTGCCCATCTTGGTCAGGTCCCACAATTTCGCCAGCGCGTCTTTTCGTTTTGCGGCGTCGAAACTGTCCAGTTGCTGTTCAAGCTGCTCGGTGTTGCTGCTCATTGCGAAGGGAAATCTTAACAAGAAAGATCGGTCTTGCGTAAGTTTTTTTTAATTCTCAAAAAAAAGGTGTCAGTCACGGGTATTGGAACTCGACATAATTTCAAGGTCTCCCTCAATTCGACATTTATGGTAAATGGAATTATCGTGGCGTCATGTCGAAAAGCTGAGAACGGACGTCTATGAGTGCTGTTGAAAATGCTGTAGATTTTCGCCGGCGTCGTTCGGTTGAATTGATGCAACAGGGCGAATCGAAGGAACTTATTTCTCGAATCCTGGGTGTAAGCCGAGTTTCGCTGAATCGGTGGCTGCGGAAAGTGAATGCAGGCGAGAGCCTTAAAGCGAAGCTTAGCCCTGGTCGCCCTCGCCGGCTCAATAGCGAGCAGCTTGTAAAGCTCGAACAATTGCTAATTAGAGGGCCTATCGCGAACGGCTGGGAAAACAACTTTTGGACGACACGACGAGTGCGAGAGGTGATCAAAAAGCACTTCGATATGGATTTTTGCCGCAGCGGAGCATGGCACATTTTGAAAGACTACCTGCACTGGTCAGCTATCCGGCCACTGCAGCAAGCTGCAAAGCGTGACGATGTTGAAATTGCCAGGTGGAAAGTAGAAGAATTCCCAAGAATTGAACGGCAAGCGAGAGAACGCAACGCCTATTTAGCATTCGTCGATGAGTCAGGATTCATGATGACTCCGACCATACGGCGCACCTTCGCACCTCGTGGAAGCACCCCTGTGAACAAAGTTTTTAACCCTCATGGTCGTATTTCCGTATGCGGTGCAATTACCATTAGTCCGAGGCGGTCGCATGTTGGCCTTCATTTTTACATGTTAGACGATGACACGAACTTTCGAGGTCCGCGGGTGGTGGACTTTTTGAAGCACCTCCAAAGTCAGATCTCTGGCCCAATAACAATTATCTGGGATCAAATCATTATCCATTCGTCAGACGTGGTGCTTGAGTATCTTATGAACGTTCCCGATATCGTAACCGAGCCTTTTCCCCCGTATGCGCCGGAATTAAACCCGGTAGATAGGGTCTGGTTTTATTTAAAATATAATCGATTCCCAAATTTTGCTCCACCTACAATGGAAGAACTACGGCGCTCTGTTGAATCAGAGATCAAGCGTCTTCAAGACAGGCCTGATTTGCTGCGCTCATTTATTCGCCAGTCCGAAGTTCCACTTGTGTTGTGAATCTGTGTTCTGTGCTCAGCGACCATCGGTGTTAATCGTTCATGCTAGAGCACGTTCATTTCCGGTTCGATTTTTTCCGTCGTATTGGCCGTGCGCCGGCACTTTGATGGGCCGAAGTCTGTGGATTATCGCCTGTTGTCGGTTCGAGTCCGATCTGCCCGCTGCTCGGGCAGTAGCTCAATGGTAGAGCAGCCTCCGCAAGGAGTTTCCCACGGCGTCCCTTGCCCATCCGTTCTTCCTCGCAGCTCGTAAAGGTGTCAGTCCTGACAGCCTTTACCTTTTTTGCGGCTACCAGAGCTTTTCCGGGTAATCGCCGCGCGCGATGAGCTTGCGGATGCTTTCGACGACGCGCGGGCGGTCTTCGCGGTAGGTGACGCCGAACCAGGAATCGTTCGTGCGCAAGACCTTCACCTTCGCCTGGCCGGCGGTGACGAGTTCGCCTACTGTCGCGGGGATGTAGCACTCGGATTTTTCCTCATTGCCACTCTTTTTCAGGAACGCGGTGAACTGCGTTCGCAACTGGTCGAATACCGCCGGCGTGAAGCCCCAGAAATTCATTGAAACCGCTTCGTCGCCGGTGAGCTTGATGATTTTTCCGTCCGCGCCGGTGTTCTTCGCGCCGCCACCGTCCGGCTCGATCTTCAGCATCTCGACGATGGACGTGAGGTAATTATTTCCGTCCACGCGGGAGACGCCACGCGCGACGCTGCCATGCTCGGAAAGCGTGTTGCGCAAGATGAACCCGACCATCGCGTAATCCGTCGTGCCGGAAGTCAAATGCCGCGCGAGCACTTGGTAAGCCTGCCGTCCGTAGAAATCGTCGGCGTTGATGGCCGCGAACGGTTCGCGGATCGCGTTTTCAGCCTGAAGAATCGCGTGCGTGGTGCCCCACGGCTTGGTGCGTCCGGCGGGGACGGAAAATCCCTCCGGCAGTTTGTCGAGTTCCTGATAAACGTATTCGACCGGAACGCGCTTCTCGAACCGCGCGCCGACGATTTCCTTGAATTGCTGCTCGAAGTCGCGCCGGATGACGAAGACGAGCTTGCCGAAACCGCCGCGCAGCGCATCGTAAATTGAGTAGTCAATGATCGTCTCGCCGGCGGGGCCGACCGGATCAATTTGTTTGAGCCCGCCGTAACGGCTACCCATTCCGGCGGCAAGAATAAGAAGTGTCGGTTTGGTCATTTTAATTTTTTTCTGCCTTCAGTATCCGTTGCCCGAAAATGTTTGATTCTGGGAGCGCCGCCCGTCCCGGCGGCTGCCGGCGAGATGCCAGCGCTCCCAAAACGAGTTCAGCGCGCCAGCCAGCCGCCGTCCATGTTCATGATGGTGCCGTTGAGATAATCCGCTTCTTTTGACGCCAGATACAGAATGCCGCCCGCGATGTCCTCCGGCGTGCCCCATCGGGCTTCGGGAATGCGGTCGAGGATCGCCTTGCTGCGGACGGGGTCCGCGCGCAACGCCTTGGTGTTGTCCGTGGTGATGTAGCCGGGGGCGACGGCGTTGAAATTCATCCGCTCCTTCGCCAGTTCATTGGCAAACGCCTTGGTGATGCCGGCAATGCCGCTCTTGCTGGCGGTGTAGCCGGGAACAAAAATCCCGCCCTGAAACGACAGCATCGAGGCGATGTTGACGACCTTGAGGCGCGCGTCCGCCGGGGATTTCTCGCGTCCGCCGGTCAGCCACCATTTGCAGACCGCCTGCGTCAGGAAAAACGGCGCGGACAGATTGATTTGCAGCACGGCGTTCCAGTCGGCCTCCGGATGATCCGCAATCGGCGCGCGTTTGATGATGCCGGCGTTGTTGACGAGGATGTCCACGCGTCCGCAATCCTTCACGACCTGCGCGACGATTTCGGCGGCGCGCGCTTGCGTGAGCTTGCCGAAATCCTCAGTATAGGCGTTGAACTGCGCGCCGAGCGCCTTGGCCTTTGCAGCGGTTTCCGCCTGATCGCCGATGTCCACGCTGACGGCATGGGCGCCTTCGCGCGCGAACGCGAGGGCGATGGCTTGGCCGATGCCCCGGCTCGCGCCGGTGACGATGGCTACTTTGTTTTGAAAACGCCCGGTGACTCTTTGATTCGAACGCAATTCCGATTCGCCGGTCAGTTGTGCATTGTGCTGTTTTGCTGTTTTAAGTTGTGTGCTCATAAATCTTTGTTTTTTTGTTGGCAGGGACGCGTTGCTGCGCGTCCTAAAATTCGGCTGCGTGGCAGCGCAGCCCTGCCGGCTTGAATTGTTTTACCGCAAATCCGGCGGCTTCACGCCATCCATGTCGTCGAACACCTGGTTTTCGCCGGCCATGCCCCAGATGAACTTGTAATTGCCCGTGCCGCAGCCGCAGTGGATGGACCAGTTCGGCGACAGCGCGACTTCCTCGTTGTGCAGGAACAAATGCCGCGTCTGTTGCGGCTCGCCCATGAAATGGGTCAGCACGTTCGCGCCGAGGTCGAAATAAAAATAAATCTCCGTGCGCCGCCAGTGCGTGTGCGGCGGCATGGAATTCCAAACGTTGCCTTCCTCCAGCGCCGTGAAGCCCATCACGAGCTGGCAGCTTTGGATGCCGCCCTGATGGATGTATTTGTAGATCGTCCGCTTGTTGGCCGCCGCCTGCGAGCCGAGCGGCACGGGCGAGGCGTCCTTTGGTTTCATCGTCGCGGCGGGATGCGCTGCGTGTGCCGGACAGCTCAGGAAATAATACTTCGCCGGATTCTTCGCATCCTTGCTCTCGAACGTGACCGACTTGGTGCCCATCGGCAGATAAACACAGTCCAGCGGGTCGAGCGAAAAAGTTTTTCCGTCCGCGTGGACCGCGCCCGCGCCGCCGACGTTGATGGCGCCGAATTCGCGGCGTTCGAGGAAAAACGCGCGGCCGGTTTCCTTGTGATTCGGCAATTCAACGGCTTTGCCCGCTGGCATGATGCCGCCGACAACGAGGCGGTCCAAGTCGGTGAACGTGCCGGTCAATTGACCCGGCGCAAAAAGGCTGGTGACAAGAAAAGTGTCGCGGAGTTCCTGCGTGGTCATGCGCGCAACTTCCTGTGCGCGCGGCATCCTGCGAATGGTGTTTTCAAACATGATGGCTATCTTAAGTTTCAAGTCCGCCGCTGGTCAATCGGATTCAAAGGCGGGCAGGGGATGGGGCGAGGCTGCTGACGGACCGGACCGGGGGGACGCTCGCCCCACCAAAGCTGCAAGATCAGTCATTCAAAGGCGGATGGCGAAAGGAATTTTCTTCGCCGGCGGGCACCATTTGATAGATTGCCGGTGCCGCCTCCGGCGATTTATGAAAATGATTTTGTCACGCACCGCGTTCCTGTTGGGAATCACCTCGTTTTCCTTTGTGATTGTTTCCTGCGCTTCAACCACCGCCGCATCGAAAACATTTTCCGGAGCGACACCGCTCGAATGGTCGGTGCGCCTTGCCGGTTCCGTGATGACGCAGCGCGGCGATGCTCCCGCTTGGAAGCCGGACGGCAGGGCCAAATGGGATTACAGTGTTGGGTTGTTCACGCTCTCGCTGTTGAAATTGGACGGAGTGACGAATAATCCGCCTTATGTCACTTACTCGACGAATGTCATCGGCTCGTTCATCACAGCCAACGGCGAAGTCCAGACTTACGTGGTGGACGAATACCAGCTTGATGCGCTCAATTCCGGCAAAACCGCTCTCACACTATGGCAACTCACGCGCGACGACCGCTATCAAAAGGCCGCCGCGCTGTTGCGCAAACAGCTTGATACACAGCCGCGCACGTTTGACGGCGGTTTCTGGCACAAGCAAAGATACACGAACCAGATGTGGCTCGACGGCATTTACATGGCCGGGCCGTTTTACGCCGAATACGCCAAGCTGTTCGGCGAAACTAATTCGTTCGACGACGTGGCAAAACAAATCCGGCTGGTTGACGAGCATACTTACGACGCGAAAACGGGTTTGAATTATCACGGCTGGGACGCGGCCAAAATCCAGCCGTGGGCGAATCCGGTGACCGGCTGTTCCTCGAATTTCTGGGGCCGCGCTGTTGGCTGGTATGCGATGGCGCTGGTGGATGTGCTGGATTATTTTCCGACGAACCATCCGGCGCGTCCGCAAATCATCGCTGCTTTCCAGAAACTGTGCACGGGCGTGGTGAAATATCAGGACCCGCAGACCGGCCTCTGGTGGCAGGTGATGGACCAGGGCGACCGAAAAGGAAATTATCAGGAAGCCACCGCGTCGGCGATGTTCGTCTATGCGCTGGCGAAGGGTGTGAATCGCGGCTATCTCCCGCTCGCCGACGCGGCTGCGGCTGAAAAAGGCTACGACGGCATCGTGAAACATCTCATCAAGGACGACGGCGGCGGGAAATGGTCATTGACGCAATGTTGTTCAGTGGCCGGTCTGGGTTTTACCAATTCTACCGGGCGCCCGCGCGATGGCTCGTTTGATTATTACGTGAGTGAACCTGTTGTGAAGAACGACCTCAAGGGCGTCGGGCCGTTCATACTCGCCGGAATTGAATTGCAACAACTGACTGACAGCCAATAATTTTTGCCCATGAAAATGTCCATGACACGTTCCGCCGTTTTCACCGCGGTTTTTCTCGCTGTCAGCTTTCAATTATTCGCGCAAAAACCCGCGCCAGACATCATCACTCCGACGCCGCGTGTGCCGCAGAATCCGGCCCAGCCGAATCATCATCCCGAGGGATTTGGTGGCGCGCTCATCATGCCTCTTTCACGGGAGATAAATCCAGGAGCGGTTCTCAAGGCAATGGAGCGTGTGGCCGACTGGCAGCTTGCGAATCCGGTCACGCTCCGCCCGACCGGCTGGATTTGTTCCGTGGGCGACGTGGGCATGATGACGCTGGCGGGAATTTCCGGCGACCCAAAATACCGCGATGCGATGTTCGACAAAGGCGAGACCAATGGCTGGATATTGCCCCAATATCAGGGCCGCAAATACCACGCCGACGACCAGTGCTACGGCCAGGTCTGCGCCGAGCTTTATTTTCTTTACCGCGAAAACAGGATGATTGTGCCGATGCGCGAACACTTTGACTGGATTCTCGCCAATCCGCCGCCGGTGCGGGGGCTGGACAACCGGCTGGGGCAGGACCAATGGTCGTGGTGCGACGCGCTCTTCATGGCGCCGCCGACGTGGACGCGCCTTTATGCGGCGACGGGCGACGAGCGTTACCTGGATTTCGCGGTGACGAACTGGTGGCGCACGACGGATTATCTTTACAGCACGAACGACCATCTCTTTTTCCGCGACAGCACGTTTTTCAACCAGGCCGGGACAAACGGGGCGAAAATCTTCTGGAGCCGCGGCAACGGCTGGGTTTTCGCCGCGACCGTCCGGATGCTGCAATATCTGCCGATGAATCATCCCGACCGGCCGCGTTTCGAGCAATTGTTCAAAGACATGGCGGGAAAAATCCTGTCGCTCCAGCAGCCGGACGGCCTATGGCGCGCGAGCCTGCTCGACCCGGAGGATTATCCGATGCCGGAAGCCAGCGGCTCGGCGATGTTCACCTACGGCCTCGCGTGGGGTGTGAATCAAGGGCTGCTCGACCGCACGACCTTTGAACCCGCCGTCCGCAAGGCATGGCCCGCGCTCGTCGGCTGCGTGGATGCCGACGGCAAACTGACGCACATTCAACCGGCGGGCAGCCAACCGGTGAGATTCGCGGAAGATTCAACGCAGCCTTACGGCGGCGGCGTCTTTTTGCTCGCAGGCAGCGAGGTTTATCGGATGGCGGTTTTGGAAGAAAAAGTTCTAAAGGGAGGGACTGAATCAATGCATGTGGTGGATAATTCTCCGCCTGACAGCGGCCACCATACAACTTGGCAGCCTCTTCTTAAAGTCAAAGTGACTAATCCAACGGAGTTTCGCCGCGATTGTGAAACCGCAGTAATTAATCTACGGACAGCAGGCATCTACAAAGAAGACTGGAGTGGAAGTCCCATTGAGGTTGATATTTCAAAATTATTGAGGACGCACAAATTCGTTATTATGGATGGCCTTTCATCGCGTATTTTAGATTCACAAACTTATTCGGAATCAAATTCTGCGCCCGACAAATTACTTTTCCAAATTGATCTTACGCCGGGCGAGACGCGGACGTTTTACATTTTAGACGCTTCCGCTCTGGCCGCCGTCCCGCCACCCATTGTGAAGACTTACGCGCGGCAAATCACCGAGCGTTTCAACGACATGGCGTGGGAGAGCGACCGCACCGCGCATCGGATGTATCATCAAGACCTCATCAAGGGCGAGGGGACAATCAGCAGCGGCATTGACGTGTGGAGCAAACGCACGCGCGACCTCGTCGTGGACAAATGGTATAAAAACGCCGACTACCACAATGACCACGGCGAAGGCATGGACGATTACCGCGTCGGGCGCAGCCGCGGCGGCGGCGGGCTCGGCATCTGGAACGGGACGAATCTTTACGTCTCAATCAATTTTCGCAGCGCGCGCGTCATCACCACCGGCCCGATCCGTTCCGAATTTGAACTGACCTACGACACATGGGACGCGGGCGGGCGAAAAGTTTCCGAGACGAAACGCATCAGCATTGACGCCGGTTCAAACATGAGCCGCGCGGAAAGTATTTTCAGCAGCGACGACAAATCGCCGCTTCAAATCGGCGTGGGCATTGCGCAAAGGCCAGGTGGCGGTCAAACCAATAACCCTGGCGAGGTTCCGTTTGATGGCAGCGGCGGTTCATGGACTCAAGATAAAAGAGATGGCTGGCAAACTTACTGGCAGCCGACGGACCGCGACCAAGGCAACATCGCCGTTGGAATTATTTTACCAAGTGGCATCAAGGAATTTGTGACCGAGACAAACAGTTTTCCCGCGCCCGCTGCGGCTGATCTGGTGACGCCCGGTCCCGAAGGCTTGCCGCCGATTGCCAATAATCTCGCCATCGCGTCCGCCGAAGTCGGCAAGCCATTCGTTTATTATTTTGGCGCGGGCTGGAGCAAGAGCCGCGATTTTCCAAATCCAGAAGCCTGGAACAAATACGTCAGCCGCTTCGCTGAACGCCTCGCCGCGCCATTGCAGGTGACGATTGGAAACTGATTTTGGATTTACGATTACGCGAGAGCGTCTTGGACTGCGGCAGTCCTCTGCCGCTGGTGATTGGTGTTGGCATTTCCAAAGCGCCAGAGGGCTGGCGCAGTCCAAAACCTCGCGGCAGTGTGAGCGTCAGCTTTTAGCCGACACTGTCGCGATGATTTTCATCGCTTCGGCAGTCAGCGTCGTGATTTTGGCCCAGGCCTTTTCCCTGACGAGTTTGCGTTCGGCCATCCACGAGCCGCCGATCGCGGCGACCTGCGGCACGGCGAGATAATCCGCCAATGACGCCGCGTTGATGCCGCCGGTCGGGACAAATTTCACGCCGGTGTGCCCGAACGGTCCGGCCAATGCTTTGAGCATTTTTACGCCGCCAGCGGCTTCCGCCGGGAAAAATTTCAAATGTTTGCTGCCGAGATCGAGCGCGCGGCCCACTTCCGTCGGCGTCATGACACCGGGGAAAAACGGCATGTCGTTCTTATTCGCCTCGGCCAAAACCGATTCATTCAGGCCGGGCGACACGCCAAATTGCGCGCCGGCCCCCACGGCCTGTTTCACTTGTTCGGGGGAGAGCAGGGTGCCCGCGCCGATGGCGATTTGGGGAACGCCGCTGCGGATGCGCGCAATCGAGTCCGCCGCGCCCGCGGTGCGGAAGGTGACTTCCATGACGTTCAAGCCGCCGGCGAGCAATGCCTCGGCCAGCAGCACGGCATCATCCGGCTGGTCAATTACCGCGACGCAGACCAATCGCTGTTTGAGGAGGGAATCGGTGTTCATAAAGTTGTGGTCGGATGATACACGATTGCGGCGGCAAGTGAACTGGAAATTGAAATTTCGAAGCGATTTTTGTTTTTAATTTTTAATTTTTAATTTTTAATTAAGACATGAACATCTCCATTGAACACATCGCCATTCCCGCCACGAATCCCGTCACGCTGAAAAACTGGTATGAACGTGTATTGGGCGCGCGTGAAATTTTCAACAACGGCAAGACTCCGGCGACGCTGCTCATCGCCCTGCCCGGCGGTGGCTGGTTTGAGATTTACGCGGCTGAAGAGCCATTGCCGGAGCGCGGCAACAACAAGCTGCAAGGTTTCCGCCACATTGCGCTGCGTGTGCTGTCATTGGACGCGGCGAAAACCGAACTGGAAGCGCGCGGCGTGAAATTCACGGAAGAAATGAAACCAGCGGCGGGCGGCGGCAGGGTTTTATTCTTTGAGGACGGGGAGGGGAACCTGCTGCATTTGGTCGAGCGTCCGGCGGATTTCAAACTTGCCAAGTAGGACAGGCATCGCGCCTGNNCGCGCGAACCACGAGAATAGGAATCGAAGTCCTGTGCCGCACTTCGGTGATGGTGCTGCCGTGAAATAAATCGCCGAGCAGCCGGTGGCCATGTCCGGCCATCGCAATCAAGTCGCAGCGCCCGTCTTCGGCCACTTTGAGGATTTCGTCCGGCGGATCGCCAAGCGCCAGCATAGTTTCAACGGAAAATCCGTCGCTGCGAAGCTGGCCGGCGACTTTTTCCAGATACTCGCGGTCGCCTTTCATTTCCTCGGACTCGGCGAGTTTGAGCTGGTTGAAATTGCGCGCGACCCAGCCGTCGGCGACGTGCAGCAGCAACAATTTCGCCCCGGTCAATTTCACCAGCGGCCTGACGTGGTCAAGAATGACGCGATCGGTCGCGCTGTTTTCAAGCGGGATGAGAATGTGTTGATACATGTTTGCTACAGTGTTGGCACGGGCAGACCGAGATGCCCGTAGAACGCCTTCAGCACAGCGACCGGCATGAAGGTGTCAAAAAGCAATTTCACGTTCAGGATGATGATGACGGCGGCGGTCGTCCAGCCGAGAATTTTGAGCCACAACCGGTTTGCGAATCGACCCATCTTGGCTTTTTCGCCGGTGAACCGCATCAACGGCCAGACGGCGAAGCCGAGTTGCATGGACAGCACCACCTGGCTGGCGATAAGCAGTTGTGTGGTTTTGCTTTCGCCGAAAAACCCGATCACGCACACGGCGGGAACAATCGCAATCAGCCGCGTGAGGAGCCGTCGCAGCCACGGGCGCAGCCGGATGTTGACGAAACCTTCCATCACCACCTGGCCGGCGAGTGTGCCGGTGAGCGTGGAGTTTTGGCCCGAAGCCAGCAGCGCGACGGCAAACAAAATGCCGGCCCCGCCCACGCCAAGCAGGGGACTCAACAGTTTGTAAGCGTCCTGAATTTGCGCCACATCCTGATGGCCGGACCAGTGAAACGCCGCCGCCGCCAGGGCGAGAATCGCACCGTTGACCAGCAGTGCAAACATGAGCGCCACGGTCGAATCAATCGTTGCGAACTTGATGGCCTCGCGTTTGCCTTCGGGATTTTGCTCGAACTTGCGTGTCTGGACGATGGATGAGTGCAGATACAAATTATGCGGCATGACCGTCGCGCCAATGATGCCAATGGCGACGTAGAGCATGTTGGGATTGGTCAGAATTTCCGGGCTGGGAATGAAGCCCATCAGCATTGGCCCGACGTGCGGTTTGGAAAAAAACAGTTCGGCCCCGAAACAACCGGCAATGGTCGTAATGAGCGTGATGACCAAAGCTTCGATGTAACGGAAACCTTTGCTTTGCAAAAACAGGACGGCGATCACGTCCAGCGCCGTGATGACGCAGCCCCAGACCAGCGGAATGCCGAAGAGCAGTTGCAAGGCGATGGCCGAGCCGACCACTTCGGCAAGATCGCAGGCGGCAATGGCGATTTCGCAAAGAATCCAGAGAAACCAAACCGTCGGCGTCGAGT
>PLZL01000389.1 GCA_003152145.1 Limisphaerales bacterium | reverse complement strand
GTGTTTTGGTTTGTTGTTGCCAACTGACTAGCTGGCCCGGAAAAAGCCAATGAGTATCCAACAATGTGAAATTGTCCGGACACATTGAAATTCCACAAAGTGGAATTGGCACCAGTGCCAGGCCCAGACCAATTTTCTTTATCGGTAAATCGCGGAGCCGTCCCAGGACAATAGAAAGTTCTCTTTTCTGTGCCGCTTTTAAGCAACGCATCGGCTGGGGATGCCGGCAAATCCCAGGGCCAAGCGGCACCACTACCGACTGCCAACACGGGTAGCTTGTCGCTATTATCATTCGCGTAAATCTGGCAGGCTAGCGCGAGTTGCCGGACATGGCTCGCGCACATTCCAATCTTCGTCTGGCTTTTGCCCCCCGCCAAGACCGGCAGTTGGAGAGTGATCAAAACTGCAATCACGCCAAGAACGACCAGTAGTTCGAGAAGAGTGAAACCTTCGCCATTGACTCTCTGCGATTTTTTGAGGGGTTTCGCAAAAACGGTTTTCATGGGCTTGATTAAGGACAACCTATCCAGCAGCCCAATTCAGTCAAGGCGAATAATGGCCGGTGTTTTTTGGAACCCAGCTACAGCCGCACTTCCAAACCATCTTGACTGGCGATGAAAAAGCGTAGGACAGGCGTCGCGCCTGTCTCTATTTTTCCTGGAAATTTGAGACAGGCTGGAAGCCTGTCCTACACCGCCACGATGTTCACCAGTTTTTTCGGCACGACGATGATTTTCTTGATCGTCTTGCCTTCGAGATACGGTTTGGCTTTTTCATTCGCCAACGCCAGCGCTTCCAGTTCCGCCTGCGTCGCGGTGACTGGAACCTTGATGACATCGCGCAACTTGCCATTCACTTGCACCGGAATCTCAATCTCACTCTCGACGAGCAGCGCCGGATCAAATTTCGGCCACGGGGCGTAGGCGAGGTTAATTGAGAGTTGAGAGTTGAGAGTTGAGAGTTTTCCCCAAAGCTCATCCGCGATGTGCGGCGCGAACGGCTGGAGCAAAATCAAAAACTCGCGCAGCACGGCAACCGGCTTCGTCTCCCAGGTGATCGCCTCGTTCACAAAAACCATCATGGCGGAGATCGCCGTGTTGAAACGCATCCCGTCGAGGTCTTCGGTGACTTTCTTGATGCAAGCGTGCAGCGTTTTCAACTGCGCCGGTGCCGCCGCCACGTCCTTGATGGAAGCGTTAAGTTTTATCAGCCCCAACAGTTCTTCGCGACTTTGAGTCTTTGTTGTTAAAGTTTCCGCTTGTTCAAATTCTGTTTCAGAATTTTCATCCACGAACAACCGCCACACACGACCGAGAAAACGATACACGCCCTCGACGCCTTTGGTGCTCCACGGTTTCACCATTTCAAGCGGGCCCATGAACATTTCATAAAGGCGCAACGCGTCCGTGCCGAACTCTTTGAGAATATCATCCGGATTCACAACATTGCCCCGCGACTTGGACATTTTCTGACCGTCCTCGCCGAGAATCAGCCCTTGATTAACCAATCTGTAAAATGGCTCTCGTGAAGAAACAAGTTTAAGATCATAAAGCACCTTATGCCAAAAGCGGGCATAGAGAAGATGCAACACCGCATGTTCAGTTCCTCCAACATACAAATCAACCCCATTGGGAGCAAATTTTGAATCTTGGAAAGCCGCATTCGTAATAGCCATGTCCTTTAAAGACAAATTAGATGAGTCAAATACATTGATACTTTTACGCGCAACCATCCAATAATTCTCCACGTCTTTGCCGACGAACGAGGAATTATTTTTTGCATCGAGATAGCGCAAATAATACCAACACGAACCCGCCCATTGCGGCATCGTGTTCGTCTCGCGCACGGAACCGTCGGACAGATTGAGCCAATCCTTCGCGCGGGCGAGCGGCGGCTGGCCGTCGGGCATGGGCTTGTAATCTTCCAAAGTCGGCGGCAACACGGGTAGTGCGCTTTCCGGCAACGCTTCATGAAAAAGGTTTCCGGCAGTATCTCTTTTCCAAACAATCGGGAAAGGTTCCCCCCAATAACGCTGACGGCTGAACAGCCAGTCGCGCAATTTGTAATTGATTGTTTTTTTGCCGAGATTTTTTATTTCGAGCCAATCGGCGATTTTCTCTTTGGCTTCCGGCGTGGGCAATCCGTTTAATGAAATTTCAGAATTTGCCGAATTGATCGCAAAACCTTCCGCCGGGACGCATATGTCGTCGGAATAAAATAAATCATGAGATTGTCCCTTGTGCTCAATTGTTATAAGTTTGATTGCGCACGAAGGAGGAATTGATGGAAAATATATTTTATTACCTTCGACCGCGACGACCGCCTTCCGCCGGAGACCAAACTTTCTTGCGAATCCCCAATCGCGTTCATCGTGCGCCGGAACGGCCATGATTGCGCCTGTGCCATAGCTGGCGAGGACGTAATCGGCAATCCAAATCGGAATTTTCAGACCGTTGACGGGATTGATGGCGAATGCGCCGGTGAAGACGCCGGTTTTTTCTTTCGCCAAACCAGTGCGTTCGAGGTCGCTTTTTGCTGCCGCACATAGGCCATAGTCCCACATCGCCTGATGCGGTGTGCTTTTTCCTTCCTTCCATGCGTCAGGTGTGCCGACAGGCCATTTTGGCGGAGGAGAGCCTCCGGCTTTGAGCCATCCTTCGATCAACCAGTGTTCAGGCGACAGCACCATGTAAGTCGCGCCGAACAAAGTGTCGGGGCGGGTAGTGAAGACACGGATTTTATCCGACGAACCATCGATTTGAAAATCCACCTCCGCACCTTCGCTGCGGCCAATCCAGTTCCGTTGCATTTCCTTGAGCGAATCGCTCCATTCAATCGTGTCGAGGTCTTGAATCAATCGCTCGGCGTAGGCGGTGATGCGAAGCATCCATTGGCGCATCGGCTTGCGGATGACCGGAAAGCCGCCCACTTCGCTTTTGCCGTCCACAACTTCTTCGTTTGCCAAAACAGTTCCGAGTTGTTCGCACCACCAGACAGGTTGTTCGCTGACATAGGCAAGACGTTTTGAATCGCGAAAGGCGCGGTGGGTAGATTCGAGCGGAGCGCGGGTGTCCTCACCCGCAACACTCTTGACATTTCCGTCCGTTGCGGATGGGGACAGCCGCGCTCCGGCCAATTCCGCCGGATATTTCAGCGTCTCAATCGGCTCGGCCTTGTTCGTTTCTGGATTAAACCATGAGTTGTAGAGCTTGAGAAAAATCCATTGCGTCCATTTGAAGTAATCAGGATCGGTCGTGGCAAGTTCGCGCGACCAGTCGTAGCTGAAGCCGAGGCTTTTGATCTGACGCTTGAACGTGGCGATGTTTTCCTCGGTCGTCTTGC
>PLZL01000441.1 GCA_003152145.1 Limisphaerales bacterium | reverse complement strand
GAGCCACATGAGCGGAACCAGTGTAACGAGCGCGAGTGCCGGTGAACGTAGGACAGGCGTCGCGCCTGTCTCTGATTTTGCTTTAGAATTTGAAATGGAGGCAGGCGCGACGCCTGCCCTACGTTGGAGTGCCGTTTTCAAAATGATCGTCGTGCCAAGGCACAGCGCGATGGCGGCGAGCATTTGATTCGCAATTCCGAAAAGAGGCCAAAGCGAGTTGATGCCGCCCAACGGGTCGCACACGCCTTGTATCAAAAAATAGCCCCACGCGCCAACCATCAACGCCGCGGCGACCGGCGTGGCGAAATAATTCTTTGGATTGCCCAGCGGCTTCCAGATGCGGCCCAGAACCCCTTGCAGCAAATATCTGCCGACGCGCGTGCCGGCGTCGAGTGTCGTCAAAATGAACAGCGCCTCGAACATGATGGCGAAGTGATACCAGAGGTCGAGCCACCGGCCGCTGACGGCCTTGGAAAAAATCTGCGCCATGCCGACGGCCAGCGTCGCCGCACCGCCAGTGCGACCGAACAGGGTTTTTTCACCGAGTTCGTTCGCGAGCGAATTCATCTGGTCCACTGTCACCGGATAATTAAGCGCGGAAACCTTTGCCACCGTCACAGCAGGGTCGCCTTTGACGTTCATGCTCAAATAGACGCCGGGTTGGAGCGTGCAGGCGGCGATGAGCGCCATGATGGCCACGAACGATTCGCAGCACATCGCGCCGTAGCCGATGTGGCGGGCATAATGCTCGCGTGTGATCATTTTGGGCGTCGTGCCACTGGCGATGAGTGCGTGAAAGCCGGAAACCGCGCCACATGCGATGGTGATGAAGCAAAACGGAAAAACTTTTCCCGCGACGACGAGGCCGGAGCCGTCGGTGAATTGCGTGAGCGCGGCCAGTTGAAGGTTTGGCAACACCAGCAAGATGCCGGCCGCCAGCGCACAAATCGTGCCGAGCTTCATGAACGTGCTCAAATAATCGCGCGGTGCGAGCAACATCCAGACTGGCAGGCTGCTCGAAATCACGCCGTAGCCAATGATACACCAGGCAAGGTTGATGTCGTGCAGGCCGAACACCTGCGACCAATGCGGATTTTGATAGACCATTTTACCGCCCCAGACCGCGAGCAGCAGCAGCGTGACGCCGAACGCAGATGCCTCCAAAACTTTGCCGATGCGCACAAACCGCATGTAACCACCCATCAGCAGCGCGATGGGAATCGTCGCGGCGACGGTGAACACGCCCCACGGACTTTCAGCGAGCGCCTTGACGACAACCAGCGCGAGAACGGCGAGCAAAATTACGAGAATCGCCAGAATTGCCAACAGCGCGACAACCCCGGCAGGCGAATTCAATTCCTCCTTCACCATTTGCGCGAGCGATTTGCCATCGCGCCGGATGGAGCAGAATAAAATGACGAAGTCCTGCACCGCGCCGCCCAGAACGACACCGATTAAAATCCATAGCGCGCCGGGCAGGTAACCGAATTGCGCCGCGAGCACCGGCCCGACGAGCGGCCCCGGCCCGGCAATGGCCGCGAAGTGATGGCCGAAGACGATCCATTTGTTCGTTTTGACGAAATCCTTGCCGTCATCGTGGACTTCGCACGGCGTGGCGCGGCGGTTGTCGAGCGCCAGCACGCGCGCGGCAATCCATTTTGAGTAAAACCGGAAGCCGATGGCGTAGGTGCAAATCGCCGCGATAAGAAGATAGGCCGAATTGACCGGCTCGCCGCGCCGGAACGCGAGCACGGCGTAAGCCCACGCGCCGAACACCGCGAGCAGCAGCCAAAAGAGGGTGGCGACTGATTTTTTCATCCGTGACACGGCAATTTANNGACCTGCGCGTCTGCCTGAACTGCGCGCATTACGACCCACACGTGGCCCAGCAATGCCGCGAACGCCGAGCCGAGCCGGTGCTGGAAAAACACGTTGGCAACTTTTGCGAGTATTTCGAATTTGCGCGCCGGGTCTGGACGCCGAAATCAGAAACCAACAAACGCGAAGCCGCCGCGCGCGAGCATCTGAAAAAATTGTTTGGCGACTGACACGCCGTGCGGGTTAGCATCAGCGCATGAAAGTCAGCGGGTTCACCTTTTTGCGCAACGGGCAGAAGCTCGGCTATCCGTTCGTCGCCTCCATCTGCTCCATCCTTTCGCTCGTGGATGAATTCGTCATTGCGCTCAGTCCGTGCGACGACGACACGGAAAAACTGTTGCGCGGCATCGGCGACCCGAAAATTCGCATCATTCCAACGCAATGGAACGAGCGAATCCAACCGGATTACAGCGTCAAAGGCTTTGTTTACGGCCAGCAAAAGACGATTGCACTTTTCAATTGCACGGGCGACTGGGCGTTTTACCTCGAAGCCGACGAAGTCGTCCACGAGAATGAACTGACCAAAATTCGCGCGGCGATGGAAAAGTATCTGGACGATGCGCGCGTCGAGGCGCTGGCATTTGACTACTTGCACTTTTACGGCAACAAAAACACCATCGCGTGGTCGCCGGGCTGGTATCGCAGCGAGGTTAGAATAATTCGCAACACGATTCCTGCGTGGGGGCCGGAGGGATTGTTTTTCATCGTGCTGGACACGCACAAAAAGGGACGTTACCCGCGCGCTGCGCACACAGGCGCGACGATTTACCATTACGGCTGGCTGAAAACTGCCACGCAGTTGGAACTGAAGAAAAGCAGCAATTCGAAATATTGGGGCAAATCAATCATGACGACGGATTATTCCGAAATTGATCCACAGACGTTGCGCCGTT
This sequence comes from Limisphaerales bacterium, assembly GCA_003152145.1. Next base: position 4,607 of record PLZL01000441.1, on the reverse strand, counting down.
TTACCGGCACTCATCCCAAGGCGATTCAGAATTGGCTGCCGCCGGCGACCGGTGTTTTTCAAGCCAACCCCGGACACCGATTAACAGCCCGGGAGCGAAGGCATCGCGTCATGCTCTCCCTTGAGCGCTGGCTGGGGTGGCGTTATCAGAAGAAGCACTACAAGCTGGTTTCATAAACCGGCAAATGCGATGGGTGTCAAAAGGATGTCTTTGCATCGCGATGGGAACAACCCAATCCTCCACCTCTTGCGGATTCAGCATGCTGCTGCCGTGGCCGGCTATGCAACCGGGCGCTTCACCCAGGCCGCGCGAAGACGGGAAAGTTTTTCCAACAGACGCGCTTCGAGTTGCGATAGAAATTCATCATTGCTCAGACAAGGAGGCTGTTTTTCAGGGACTCTTCTCAACGCCTCTAATGACTGAAGAATCTCATCCTGGGTGCTGCTCCGAATTCCCAGCCGCTTCCAGTTTTTCCTGCCCACGCCCGCATGAGCCAGACCTTTCTTGATGACATAGTCCAGCCGCTTCCAGCCCTTCGGCGGCTGGGTATAAATTGGGGGAACGTCTGTGAGTTTCAAGGGCACGCGGATGGATTGGCACCAATCTTGCCATTTGAACTCGGCAAACCGGCTATACATGCGCACGGGAATCCAAGGCACTCGCAAAGCGTCGGCGACAATTGCTCCGTGCATCGCCTCGGCAAGCAGCAATTCCGTCTTCTGAAGCTCCCTCAAAACCCGCTCCACGCCAGCTCGGGGATCAATGCAATGGAATCCGATTCGTGTGCACAACGCTTCCCAATCCGCGTGCGGCATGCTTTGCAGGTGTGGCATGAAGGAGACCGGATATTTTGATCCGATGGGGCGATTTGAAAAATGGCGGACCAGAATGGCCGGATCTACAATGGCAAGTGCAGGATCCAAGTTGAGCCGGGCTGCGGTTAAAGGACCCCGGACGCAGTAGATCTTCCATCGGTTATCAATTTTAGGCAACGGACCGGTCTTCCAGCAGCCAGCGCCAAACACCATCTTAACCGGTTTGGCGGGAATGTGGTGACTGAGGATGGTGCCAATGCCCACGAACAACGTGGAGTCCTGTTCATCACAGACTTCCGGAGCAAGACGGGGCCAGAGCCAGAGGTTCAAATCATCGCCAAAATTCCCATTAGGCGTTTTACAATAATAGAGCATTGAGACCCGGTCCTTGAGAATTCACTTGTTGTTGTTGGACTTCACGAGCGTGCAATCTATGGGGTTCCGAGCTTTTCAGCAAGGCTCCTCCGTCTGACGATAAAGCCGCCATCACCATGGCGCGAGTTTCAAACCAGCCCGGGACAATTCATTAAAAGCATGGGAACACGCCTGGATAACCGGACCCGTCTCAAAGCTGGAAAGAATCTGGCCTGCGGGCGGCGTGATCGTCCAATCCGCGTGTTGAAAAGGATGGGTTTTGCCTGGGGCGAGGGAGTCCCCGATCATCACCACCCGCTTGCCCATAGCCACCGCTAAGTGCAACGCGCCGGTATCCCCGCCGAGAATGAGAGAAGAGAGTTTCACCAGCCCCCCGGTGACAAGCATCGGCACGCCGGCGGAAACCGGAAAACCCGACTGACGGACCGGCTCCAGCACTGCGCGATCCGCGGGACCGCCGCCAAACAGGATTTGCAGTCCGCGTTCCCGCCCGTGCCGCGCAACTGCAAGATAACGGTCGAGCGGCCAGTTTTTTTGCGGTGAACTGGTAAACGGTTGGATGAAAAGAACGGGCTTGGCGGCATCCAAATTGTGAGCAATGAAAAATTTTTGCGCCTCGCCCAGCGCCTCCTCCGGCAGGACAAATTCGTTGACAATTTTCCCCGGGGGCAGNNTGAGTGTAGGCCCAGCGCCGTCCCGGGCCATACACGTTGCCCCAGCGTTGCGGCGCGCCGCTCAAACGTGCCAGCCACGCCGTCTCGCCATAACCCTGGAAATCCACCACGAGCGAAAATCTTCCGCGGCGCAACCGGCGAAACAGGGAAAACGCCTCCGACAAAATGGCTGCGGGATTTCCGCTCTGAAAGCGGACGCGATCCAGCATTATGACTTCGTCCACCTCTTGAAAACCTTCCAGCAGCGATGCGTTTTCCCGGGAGGTGAGGAACGTGATTTTTGCGCCGGGGAAATTTTCCCGGACCCGGTGGACGGCCGGCAGGAGGAACAGGATGTCGCCGATGGATTTGAGGCGGATCAGGAGAATATTCATGTCTACAGGCGTTTGGGATCCGGGGGCCTGGGCGCAAACGATTCCAACAACGCGGCGCGGAAGGCTTCGCGCGAAAAGGTTTTCGCGTAGTCGCGGGCGGCGGCGGCAAACGGCGCAGTCCCAGTTGCGGAAAGCTGCACAATCTGGCTGATGCAGTCCCGGAGCGCGGGAATATTGCCGGATGGAAACACCAGGCCGAGCCGGCGTTCGCGGGTGAGCCGGCCGAGCAATTGTTCGTCCGAAGTGATCACCGGCCTGGCGGCGGACATGGCGCGCGACAGGACCCCGCTGGTGCCGAAGTGGTTCAGGTAAGGCAGCAACACCGCGTCGCTCGCAGCGAAACACATTTTTTCCTCCTCGACCGTGACGTAGCGGTTGAGCAAACACGCGCGGTTTTGCCGGACGAGCTGCGCGAGGCTGGCGGCGGTTTTGCCGGACGGATTTTGCTGGCCCGCACAGAGCAGGAACGCGGGCGATTCCGGCGGCAATTGCCCCATGGCCTCGACTGCCAGATGCAATCCTTTACGCCGGGCGCCGGTTCCGTAAAAAAGCAAAACTTTCCGGTCGCGGGGAATCTTCAGCTGGTTTCTGGCCGCGATTGGGTCGCTGTCGTAACCGGGCGGGCACGGGTCGGGCAGAAAAAAAATCGGCGCCGACGGGTGTAGAGACTGAAGCTCGGCGGCCAGAAATTCATCCACGAACAGCATCTGCCGCCACCAATTTTCGCGGAGCAGGCGCTGGAAACCGGGCGATTTCATCCAGCGGTCCAGCGACCATTTCGGCGTGGCGAGAAACCGCGGCCGGTGGTAGATGCCGCCCATCCGTCCGCGCAATGCCGGCGGCGGGCGCAGGCCGAATGTTGCGCGCCGCCAGCAGTGCGAGGCAATTTCGTCCAGCGCGCAAAGGAAAACATTTTCGGCGCCGCTGGCCTGCAGACAGTGCGTGACGGAACGGGCTTTGCCATCGAGGTGACGGCGGCCGGTTTCATCGTGCGCGGNNAGCCGGCGCGGAGGTCGGCGGCGATGGACAGCCGGAAATTGGCCGCCAGCAAATCCTCGACAATAAACCGCAGCCAGCCGAGGTGATGGCCTTCGGTCCGCGGTTCGTAAAGCAGCAGATGCGGGCGGGAGTTCACGGTGCGGCTTGGTTCTGAAGTTCCCAGAGCTTGGCGTATTTCAGAAACGTGTAATAGGCGTGCAGCGCGCAGACCATGAAGCCGACGACGCCTTCGCGGAAGCCCTGTTGCGCGAGATATTTTTTCAGGAACGCGCCAAGCGGATTCAGCGCGAGCTGGCGGAAGCCGGCGCGGCGGCCCGCTTCAAAATACCGCCTTGCCATCAGCGTGGTGTAACGGTCGGTCTTGGCCAGCACCACCGCCAGCGACGGCCACGGATGTTGCAGCACCGGGTTTTGAAAATGGCCGACGGGGCCTTCGCAGTCGAAACTTTCATGCACAAGGTCTTCGCGGTATTTCAATTTGCGGCGATCAAAAACCTGTGGTTGGCGGTAGTCGGGATACAGCCCGCAACGGCGGACGGGCCGGCCGAGAAAATGGTTCAGGCGCGGGACGAAATACGCCGCGTGCCGCGGCGCGGCGAGCGTGCGACGGACTTCAGCGGCAAATTCAGGCGTGCTGCGTTCATCGGTGTCAATGCTGACCACCCAGTCGTGCTTCAGCAGCGCGAGCGCGGCGTTGCGGAGTTTACCGAAGCCTTCAAATTTTATGTTCACATGACGCACACCGAATTGCGAGCAGACTTGTGCGGTGTCGTCGGTGCTGAACGAGTCCACGACCACTATTTCATCCGCCCACAAAACCGTCGGCAGCACTTCACGCAGATTGTGCGCTTCGTTGAAAGTGATGATGTAAAGGCTGACGGGTTCGGGCATTTGGTAAATAAACCTGTCCTGCAGGATTTTAGCAAGCCATCTGGGTGCCGGAATCAAAAAAATGTCCAGCGGCCCTCCTGCCGTTTTTCATGCAGGGTGTGTCTGAACTGCCACAGTTCCGAATATTTCCACCACGCGCTACGGATTCCCTGTTTTACTTGATGGAGCTTGCGTTTGGGCCACGTCTGGCCTGTTTTACGCCGGTAATACTTGCGATCGCCAAGACTTTTGATTTTGCCTTGGCTGTCCGCCATGATGCTTTTTTGCGTGATGGAGCCAAAATGATGCAGGAACGCGCAGCCGGTCATGGCCAGCCGTAACCCCGCGCGCCGCGCCCGGCGGAAATACTCGTCGTCCTCGTAGCCGCCGAGCTTGGGATCACTGTCAAAGTAGCCGATGGCGTCAAAGACACGGCGATGCACCATGAAACAAACGCCGTGCGCCACGCCACGACGAGACACACCTTTCATCCGCTCCAT
>PLZL01000178.1 GCA_003152145.1 Limisphaerales bacterium | reverse complement strand
CGTGCGGTTGGCGGCTTCGACGATGTCGCCGCGCTTGAGCCAGAAGGTCTGCAGGCCGTTCGCGGGCGCCCAGTCGGCCAGCGGCACGTAATATTGTCCATTGATGGACGCCGAGCGCGCCGGCAAATCGCAGAGCACCAAAAACAGAATCGCCAGCAGCGCGGAAAGAAAATTCATCACGCGCAAGTTGCCCGCGCGCGGCGGCGGATTCAAGGCAAATGGTGGCAGCGTTGGCTTGTGTCCGCTGTCCATTCAGTGCGGCTATGGCAGTTCATATTGACATTGGCACATTTCATTGCCAGCGGAACGCCGTCTTCAGGCGGCAGCAGGGTGCAAACAAACGCTTCTGCCGCGTGAACGCGGCGTTCTCATCAGCACTCCACTTTGTCTCCATGAGGTGCCTGTGTAATGACTAACAGCTACAATTGTTTTTCTTCGTCAGACGCTGCATCGCCGTCAACCGGCGGCTTCCCGTTTTCCGGCGTGTCGAGGGGGTGCTCGTGTTGCTGCCATTCTTCGGAGACACGGCCGTTCCAGCACGCCGTGTTCAGCGGATAAACATCGGGGTCGAAGATGACGTGATAGAAGTGCCACACGACAATCGCCAGGCACGCCAGCACGGCCTCATAATAATGGATGGTCAGCGCCACGTCCACGGCCCAGCGCGGCAGGAAGCGTGTCACGTCCAGCTTGAACCAGATCATCAGCCCGGTCGCGCCCATGATGATCGTGCCCCAGAGCACGGCCCAGTATTCCATTTTTTCGGCGTAACCGAACCGGCCGATTTTTGGCTTCTCATCGCTCCAGCCAGCCAGATAACGCACGGCGCACCGCAGGTCGGCGAGGTCCTTTTTCACCGGAAACAAATCCTTGATCAGCCGCCGGCCTTCTCTGGTCCTCGAAACGTGAATGAGATGATACAGGCCGGTCAGCAGCAGCACGATGCCGGCGATGCGGTGAATCCAGCGGCGAACCGGTTCGCTTGAACCCAGCATTGCCGCCAGCCCCGAATCGGGAAATTTCAGCGCGAATCCGGTCACGGCCAGCGTGATGAAACTCAACGCGAGCACGGCGTGCTGCCAGCGGTGCGAAAGGCTCATGCGCAGCACGGGCCGCCCGCTGGCGCGCAGGTGCGCCGCGACTTTTTTATGAAACAACAGCGCGTTATGGACAAACATCGCGCCGACCACGCCGAAGATCAGCGCCAGATAAATCAGCCGCACCCAGCGGCTGATCCGCCCGCCCAGGTCTCGCCCGTTGCCGGCGACGGAAATGTCCTCGTGAATTTTTCCGCTCACGAACATTTTGTCCGCGCCGGGATGACATTTCCCGCAGGTAACAACAAGGTTGTTCGTGTTGATCATGGAATCCGGGTCGGAGGACGGCAGGATTTTATGGTAGCCGTGGCAACTGGCGCAATGGGCGACAACGACCGAGCCGTTTTGCGCCGCCAGGCCGTGATAGCTTTCCAGGTAGGTTTTCACACGGTCGGCCGGAAGGTTATACTTCTCGTCGAGATAGACCGAGGCGTGGCAGCGGCTGCAGACCTCGGAAATTTCCAGTGCCGAGTCGTCCTTCAACGCCTTGATTTTATGTTCCGAATGGCAGTCGGTGCAGGTAGGTGCGTCGCGTTTGCCGGTGGCCATGGCCTTGCCGTGAACGCTGGCCGCCACGTCGCGCGCTTCCGGCGCGTGGCACCGACCGCACGTTTGGGCCTGCCGCACAAAGTGGAGCGGAGACGCCGGCGACGTCGGCGGCAGAATATCGTGCGAACCATGGCAATCCACGCACGTGGCGGCGTCCTCGTGACCCGCATTGCGCGCCAGGCCGTGAACGCTGGCACCGTAACTTTCGCCCTGTTGCTCGTGACAGCGCGCGCAATTGACCGCTGCCACGGACCGATTGTCGTCAGGATGCTTTGCGGTCAGGTTCGCATGGCAACTGATGCAGGCGTTGGTTTTGTGGACGGAGGCCGTCAGGATGGCCGGGTCGACAAACAGGGACTTGGCCACGCCGGCAGCGTTGGTCGTCGCCAGTGTCTTGTCGGAATGGCAATCCAGACAGTCGCCGTCGGCAAGCCCCGCCCGCGCCGCCAATTGCCCGATGAGGCAAAACACGGTGATGACCAGAAGTCGCTTTGCGCTGGAAGCCACGCTTTAAGTATCGGACAGAGCCGTCAACAAGGCTTTACATCCGTTGGCAAGTCATCGCCATTTTTTGCCGGGAAAATCAACCTGCGGAGGCTGTTTCTTGCGACAGATTTTTGAGTTGTGCGCCGGTTAGCAGTTGATTTCCGGCGGAAATCACTTTTGAATGGCTCGGGTTTTTGCATGAACATCCACGAATATCAGGCCAAACAGTTGCTTGCCAGGCACGGCGTCGCCGTCCCGTTTGAAATTCCCGCCAGGTCCCTTGACGAGGTGCGGCTGGCGGCGGAGAAGATCGCCGCCAGCGGCAGCGCAAAAATCGTCGTCAAATCGCAAATCCACGCGGGCGGACGCGGCAAGGGCATGTTCACAAGCGGATTTCAAGGCGGCGTGAAAGTCGCATCGTCGGTGGACGAAGCCGTTTCCTTCGCCGGGAAAATGCTCGGCAACGTCCTCGTCACCAGACAGACCGGCCCGGAGGGACGCCGCGTGCAGACGCTGCTCATTGCCAGCGGCGCGAAAATCAAAAAGGAATTTTATCTGGCCGTGCTGCTCGACCGCGTCGTGGGCCGTCCGCTTGTCATGGCCAGCACCGAAGGCGGCATGGACATCGAGGAAGTCGCCGAGAAATTTCCCGAAAAAATTTTCAAGGAACACATTGATCCCGCCGTCGGCATCATGCCGTTTCAGGCGCGGAAAATCGCTGCGGCGCTCGGACTCAAGAGCGATTTGTTCAACGCGGGTGTAAAATTGATCACCGGCGTCTATAACACCTGGTGGGAATGTGACGCGGCGATGGTGGAATTAAATCCTTTGGCCGTGGTTGAACTGGCCGATGGCAAAGAAACCGTCATGGCGCTCGACGCAAAAATTTCTTTGGACGACAACGCGCTCTATCGCCACAAAGATATTTTAGAGATGCGCGATTTGAACGAGGAAGCACCGCTGGAAATCGAGGCGTCAAAATTTTCGCTCAATTACATCAAGCTCGACGGCAGCATCGCGTGCCTCGTGAACGGCGCGGGCCTGGCGATGGCGACGATGGACATCATACAGCATTTCGGCGGCAACCCGGCGAACTTCCTGGACGTGGGCGGCGGGGCGAGCAAGGAGCAGGTCACGGCGGCGTTCAAGATCATTTTGAGCGACCCGAACGTGAAGGGC